>CAJXKX010000556.1 GCA_913055965.1 uncultured Roseovarius sp. | reverse complement strand
GTCGTGATTGCCCAGCATCAGCGAGACGGGCAGGGGGCAGGTATCGAGCGCCGCGCGCAAGCGGGCATATTCATGCGGGGCGGCGTTGTGGGTCAGGTCGCCGCACAGTACGACGCGCGCGGCGTCGGGATGGCTGTCGATGGCATGGGCCATCCCCTGCATGAACCGCGCGAGCGGGTCGAGGCCGATGATCGTCTCGCCTTCGGGGACGATATGGATATCGGTGAAGACGATGATTTTCTGCATGGGGCCGCCTGCGCCGGGGATACCGCTGGCAAGATGGCCCAAATACCGCAGAAGAGGAAGCCCCCGGATCGCCTGCCAACCTCCCGTCATCCTCCGGCTTGACCGGAGGACCTGTTGCGGCGGGAGGCCCTCGGATCAAGTCCGAGGGTGACGTGGGCCTACGGTGGGAGACCCTCGGGCCGGGCCCGAGGGTGACAGTGGGGGCTGAACGGCGTCCTACTCGAACTCGATCAGCAGGTCCTTGGCGTCGATCTGCCCGCCGGGCTGGACATGCACCGCCTTCACCACCGCGTCGCGCTCGGCATGGATGCCGGTCTCCATCTTCATCGCCTCGATGGTCAGCAGCATGTCGCCCTCCTTGACGCTCGCGCCCGCCTGGGTGGCGACGCTCGCCACCACGCCCGGCATCGGCGCGCCGACATGGGCCGGGTTGCCGCTCTCGGCCTTTGGCCGCGCCGCGGTGGTCGATTTCACCAGACGGTTGGGCACGCGGATCACCCGGGGCTGACCGTTCAGTTCGAAGAACACCTTGACGTCGCCTTCCTCGTTGGTCTCGCCCACGGCCTGCAGGCGGATTTCGAGGATCTTGCCCGGATCGATCTCGACGCTGATCTCCTCGCCCGGCTCCATCCCGTAGAAGAAGGTGCGCGTGGGCAGCGTGCGCACCGGGCCGTAGATGCGGTGGCGGCCCATGTAATCGAGGAACACCTTGGGATACATGAGGTATCCGTTGAGATCCTCGCTGTCGATCTGCTTGCCTTCCAGCTGGTCGATCACGTCCTTGCGGGTGGCCTCCAGATCGACGGGCTTGAGGTGCTTGCCGGGGCGTTCGGTGTTGGGCCGCTCGTCCTTGAGCACCTTGGTCACGATGCTCTCGGGAAAGCCGCCCGGAGGCTGGCCGAGATTGCCGCGCATCATGTCGATCACCGAATCGGGAAAGGCGACCTCGGTCCCGGGGTTCTCGACATCGGCGCGGCTGAGGCCCTGGCTCACCATCATCAGCGCCATGTCGCCCACCACCTTGGAGCTTGGCGTGACCTTGACGATATCGCCGAACATCTGGTTCACATCCGCGTAGGTGCGGGCGATCTCGGGCCATTTCTCCTCGAGCCCGAGACTGCGCGCCTGCGCCTTGAGGTTGGTGAACTGCCCGCCCGGCATCTCGTGCAGGTAGACCTCGGAGGCGGGGGCCTGAAGCCCGCTCTCGAAGGCCACGTATTGCGCGCGCACCGCCTCCCAGTAGTTCGAGATCTCGCGGATGCGGTCGATGGGCAGGCCGGTGTCGCGCGGCGTGTTGCGCAGCGCCGAGACGATCGATCCGAGGCAGGGCTGCGAGGTGCCGCCCGAAAACGCGTCCATCGCCGCATCGACGGCGTCCACCCCGGCCTCTGCGGCGGCGAGGATCGTGGCGCCCGCGATGCCGGAGGTGTCATGCGTGTGGAAATGCACGGGGATGTCCAGCGCGTCCTTGAGCGCCTTCACGAGGACGCTGGCCGAGGCGGGCTTCAAGAGCCCCGCCATGTCCTTGAGCCCCAGCACATGCGCGCCCGCGTCCTGCAATTCGCGAGCCATGCCGACATAGTATTTCAGGTCGTACTTGGCGCGGTCCGGGTCGAGGATATCGCCGGTGTAGCAGATCGTGCCCTCGCAGATCTTGCCCGAGTCGATCACCGCGTCCATCGCGACGCGCATGTTCTCCACCCAATTGAGGCTGTCGAAGACGCGGAACACGTCGACGCCCGTCTCGGCGGCCTGCCG
>CAJXKX010000555.1 GCA_913055965.1 uncultured Roseovarius sp. | reverse complement strand
TACATGCCGACGGAATATCTCAAGAAAGCCCCCCGCCATTCGCGCAGCGACGCCAGCGAAACGCGCGAGATCGTGCGGGGCATTCTCGACGATATCGAGGCGCGCGGCGATGCGGCGGCGCTGGAATACGCCGCCAAATTCGACCGCTACGAGGGCGATCTGCTGCTGACGCCCGAGGCGATCGCAGAGGCCAGCGCGCAGGTGCCGGAAAAACTGCGGCGCGACATCGCCTTTGCGCATGACAACGTGCGCAAGTTCGCCGAGGCGCAGAAGGCCACGGTGGCCGATTTCGAGACCGAGGTGGTGCCGGGCCTGATCGCCGGGCAAAAGGCGATCCCGGTCCATGCGGCGGGCTGTTACGTTCCGGGCGGGCGCTACAGCCACATCGCCAGCGCGATCATGACCGTGACCACTGCCAAGGTCGCGGGCTGCCGCAACATCACCGCCTGTTCGCCGCCGCGCCCGGGCGTGGGGATCAACCCGGCCATCGTCTATGCCGCGCATGTCTGCGGGGCGGATCACATCCTCGCCATGGGCGGCGTGCAGGGGGTGGCGGCGATGACCTTTGGCCTCTTCGGGCTGCCAAAGGCGAATATCCTCGTCGGCCCCGGCAACCAGTTCGTTGCCGAGGCCAAGCGGATGCTCTTTGGCCGCGTCGGCATCGACATGATCGCGGGGCCCACCGACAGCCTGATCCTCGCCGATGGCAGCGCCGATCCGATGATCGTGGCGACCGATCTCGTGGGGCAGGCCGAGCACGGCTACAACTCGCCCGTCTGGCTGGTGACGGATGACCGCGCGCTTGCGGAAGAGGTGATGCGCCTCGTGCCGCTGCTGATCGACGACCTGCCCGAGGTGAACCGCGACAACGCCACCGCCGCGTGGCGCGACTATGCCGAGGTGATCCTCTGCGCCGACCGCGAGGAGATGGCCGCCACCTCGGACGCCTACGCGCCCGAGCACCTGACGGTGCAGGCCGAGGATCTCGACTGGTGGCTGGGACGGCTCACCTGCTATGGCTCGCTGTTCCTGGGCGAGGAGACGACGGTGGCCTTCGGCGACAAGGCGTCGGGCACCAACCACGTGCTGCCCACCGGCGGCGCGGCGAGCTACACGGGCGGCCTCAGCGTGCACAAGTACATGAAGATCGTGACCTGGCAGCGCGCCACCCGCGAGGGCGCGCGCCCGGTGGCCGAGGCCACCGCGCGCATCGCCCGGCTGGAGGGGATGGAGGGGCACGCGCGCACCGCCGATATCCGGCTGCGCAAGTATTTCCCCGGCGAGAATTTCGACCTCTCGGCGGAGGGCTGAGGTGACGGGCGAGCTGTTCTCGGTCGCGGGCCGGGTGGCCTGCGTGACCGGCGCAAGCTCCGGGCTCGGGCGGCACGCGGCGGGCGTGCTGGCGCGGGCGGGGGCGCGCGTGGTGGGCGTGGCGCGGCGGCGCGACGCGCTCGAGACGCTCTGCGACGAGGCGGACGGCGCGGTGGCGGCGGTGGCGGGCGACGTTGCCGACGCCGCGGCGCTCGACACGCTCGCCGCGGCCATCGCCGCCCCGTTCGGCCCGCCCGATATCGTGATCCATGCCGCCGGGCTCAACACCCGGCAGGCCGCCGATGACGTGACGCGCGCGGGATGGGAGACGACGCTGGCCGTCAACCTCTCGGCGCCGTTCTTCCTGAGCCAGGCGCTGGTGCCGGCGATGCAGGCGCGGGGCTGGGGCCGGATCGTCAATTTCGCCTCGCTGCAATCCTTCCGCGCCTTTCCCGGCGGGATCGCCTATGGCGCGTCCAAGGGCGGCGTGGCGCAGATGACCCGCGCGATGGCCGAGGCATGGTCGCCCCACGGCATCACCGCCAACGCGCTCGGTCCGGGGTTCTTTCCGACCGAGCTGACGGCGGCGGTGTTCGACGACCCCGACCGCGCGGCGCGCAACGCTGCCGCCACCTGCATCGGGCGCAACGGGCGGGCCGGGGATATCGACGGGCCGCTGCTCTTTCTGTGCTCGG
>CAJXKX010000554.1 GCA_913055965.1 uncultured Roseovarius sp. | reverse complement strand
GCGCCGCTTCGTCGAGCGGGGCCGCCTCGGCCCCGCCCGCGCCATGCCCGCCCCTGATCACCAGCGCCGGGTCGCCGCCCAGCGCCTCGCGCAGCCCGTGCGCCGCCAGATCGCCCTCGCCAAACCCGATATGGACCAACCCCGCGCGCCCGCCCTGCCCCTCGACGAGCGCGTTGGTGGCGAGCGTCGTGGACAGCGACGCGAGCCCGATCCCGCCCGCATCCGCACCGCTCAGCCGCAGCACCTCGGCCACCGCGCGCCCGATCCCGATAGCCAGGTCGGCCTTGGTGGTCAGCGCCTTGGCGCGCGCCACCACCTCCGCCTCGTCGCGGATCAGCACCGCGTCGGTATAGGTGCCGCCCGTATCCACCCCCAAAAGCAATGCCATCCGCCCGCGCCTTTCCTTTGTCCCAGACGCGCTTAGCCCGGTTCCGCGCCGCTATTCCAGCCCGTTTGCGGCATGATCCAGTCGCTTCACCGCCCAGCGCGCCGCATCCGCCACCGTCTCATTCGCATCCCCGCACAGCCCCAGCGCCACCTCGCGCAGGCGCGGCTCGCCCGAATTGCCGATCGCATAGAGCACGTTGCGCACGAACCGGTCGCGCCCGATCCGCTTGATCGGACTGCCCGAAAACCGCGCCCGGAACCCGGCATCGTCCAGCACCGCCAACTCCGCCAGGCCCGGCGCCACCAGATCGTCGCGCGCGTGATACTTCACCTCCCGCGCCTCCACCGCGAACTTGTTCCAGGGACAGACCGCCAGGCAATCGTCACAGCCATAGATCCGGTTGCCGAGGCCAGGCCGCAACGCCTCATCGACCGGCCCTTTATGCTCGATCGTCAGATAGGAAATGCAGCGCCGCGCATCCAGTTGATAGGGCGCGGGAAACGCATCGGTCGGGCACACGTCCACACACGCCCGGCACGACCCGCAATGATCCACTTCCGCCGGATCAGTCTCGATATCCAGCGTCGTGAACACCGACCCGATGAAGAACCAGCTGCCCAGATCGCGGCTCACGAGGTTGGTATGCTTGCCTTGCCACCCGAGCCCCGCCGCCTGCCCCAGCGGCTTTTCCGGCACCGGCGCGGTATCGACGAACACCTTCACCTCACCGCCCGCCTCACTGATCAGCCACCGAGCCAGCCGCTTCAGCCGCTTCTTGACCGTGTCGTGATAATCCCGCCCCCGCGCATAGACCGAGACATTGCCGCACTCCCGCCGCCCGAGCCCCTCCAGCGCATCGCCCTCGGGCGTATAGCTCTCGCCCAGCACGATCACGCTCCGCGCCTCGGGCCACAGCACCTGCGGCGCGCCGCGCCAATCGCTGCGCTCCTCCAGCCACCCCATCTGCCCGTGATAGCCGCGCGCGAGGAACGCGGCCAGCCGCTCCGGCACATGCCCCACATCCCACGGACGGCACACCCGGCAGGCGTCGAACCCCTCGGCCCGCGCCTGCGCCACCAGTCTCTGTTTCAGCCCGTCCATGGTTCTTCTGGCCCCAAATATCCCGGGGGAGTCGCCGCTCGCGGCGACGGGGGCAGCGCCCCCATGCCGCCTCCCTCAGAAATCCAGGTCGGCATAATGCGCCGGTGGCGGAAACCCCGGCACCTGATCGGCGAGAATCCCCCGAAAGGCGGGGCGCGACTTGATCTTGGCATACCAGTCCTTGACCGCCTCCGAGCGGTGCCAATCCACATCGCTGATATAATCCAGCGCCGACAGATGCGCGGCGGCGGCGAAATCCGCCAGCGTCATCACGTCACCCGCGAGCCAGCGGCGATGGTCCAGCAGCCACGCCATGTAATCGAGATGGAACTTGATCGCCCGCGCCCCGTCCTTGACGTTGCGGCTGTCGGGAAAGCCCTGCTTCATGATCTTCTTGTTGACCCGCTCGTAAAGCAGCTTCGACGTCACCTCGTGGTGGAACTTGTCGTCGAACCACCCCACCAGCCGCCGCACCTCGTAACGCGCCTCGGCCCCTTTCGGCATCAGCGGCGGCTCGGGAT
>CAJXKX010000553.1 GCA_913055965.1 uncultured Roseovarius sp. | reverse complement strand
AAACGCGTTGGCCGCGTCGCTTTCACCGCGGAAGATGCTTTTGAGCGGCCGCTGCGTCAGCAGGATGACAAACAGCAGCGCCGTGGCCCAGAAGGCCGAGAGGCCGGGCGATTTCTGCTCGATCATCAGGAAATAGACCAGCACCACGATGGGCAGCAGAAAGTAGAGCCCTGCCTTGTAGATCTCGCCCACGACAGGCAGGCGCACGTCCTCGGAATTGGGGTCGTCCGGCTCGAGGTCAGGCACGCCTGCGGCGAGCCACAGGAGAGCGATATAGGCCACGACCAGCAGCGCCGACAGGATCAGGCCAGAGCCATCGGGCACGGCGGCGACGATCCAGCCCACCGGGTATTGCACCCCGTAGCACAGCGCCGCGAAGCCCGCGAAGAAGGCGAACATGCCCCCGATGGTGCGCCCGAGGCTGACCACGCGGTCGCCCAATGTGGGCATGTTCTGCTTCACCGCCTCGAGATGCACGATATAGACCAGCGCGATATAGCTGATCGTCGCGGGCAGGAAGGCGTGGGTGATCACCTCGACGTAGGAAATGCCCACGTATTCCACCATGAGGAAGGCCGCCGCGCCCATCACCGGGGGCATGATCTGGCCGTTGACCGAAGATGCCACCTCAACCGCGCCGCCCTTTTCGCTGGTAAAGCCCACGCGCTTCATCAGCGGGATGGTGAAGGTGCCGGTTGTGACCACGTTGGCGATGGACGAGCCCGAGATGAGGCCGGTAGCGGCAGAGCCGACAACGGCGGCCTTGGCCGGGCCGCCGCGCAGGTGGCCAAGCGCGCCGAAGGCCATCTTGATGAAGTAATTGCCCGCGCCCGCCTTATCCAGCATCGCGCCGAACAGCACGAAGAGAAAGACGAACTTGGTCGAGACGCCGAGCGCGATGCCGAACACCCCCTCGGAGGTGATCCACATGTGGCTCATCGCCTTTTGCAGGCTGGCCCCCTTCCAGCGGATGACCTCTGGAATCCACTCCGACGAGCCGAAGAAGACATAGGCGAGGAAGATCGTGGCGATGATCGCCATGGCGGGGCCAAGCGCGCGGCGCGCCCCCTCGAAGAGGATGATCAGACCGGCGAGCGCCGCCCATTTGTCGGTATCGTCGGCCAACCCGCCATTGTTGACGATCTTGTCGTAGAAGAAATAGCCGTAAAGCGCGAAGAACGTGCCCGCGAGGGCGAGCACCCAGTCATAGACCGGCACGTAGCTGCGGGGGCTCGTCTTGAACATCGGGTAGGCCATGAAGGCCAGAAAGATCGCGAAGCCGAGATGGATCTGCCGGGAATTGTTGATCAGGTCGCCGGGGAGGACGTAATTGGCGAGCGGCGAGGCCAGAAGCACCTGGTAGAGCGACCAGACCACCGCCACGACCGCAAGCAAGAGCGCCACGGCGCCCGTCGGATTGCGCGCGCCGCCATCGTTGGAGGCGACCATTTCCTGGAGTTCGGATTCGCTCAGCGGGCCCTTGCCCTTTGCATCGTCGGCCATCGTGTCCCGTCTCCCTGAAGCGCCGCGATCAACCCGCGATCTGTTATGGTCAGTCTGGAATAAACCTTAAGGGGAGGGCAAGGGCGGCGTGCCGTCCCTGCCCCGTGGTCAGGCCGGTTACTCGATCCAGCCCTGTTCCTTGTAATACTTCGCCGCGCCCGCGTGCAGCGGGGCGGAGAGACCGGCGGTCGCCATCTCCTGCGGGTCGAGATTGGCGAAGGCGGGGTGCAGGCCCTTGAAATCGTCGAAGTTCTCGAAGACCGATTTCACGACCGTGTAGACCGCCTCTTCGCTCACCGCATCCGAACTCACGAAGGTCGCGCCGACGCCGAAGGTCTGGGTGTCTGCGTCATTGCCGCGATACATGCCGCCCGGGATGGTCGCGGTGCGGTAGTAGGGGTTGTCGTTGACGAGGCCCTCGACCGCGTCACCCGACACCTCGACCAGCACGCTGTCGCAAGCCGTGGTCGCCTCCTGGATCGAGCCCGAGGGGTGGCCCACGGTGTAGACCAT
>CAJXKX010000552.1 GCA_913055965.1 uncultured Roseovarius sp. | reverse complement strand
GCATCTCGATGACCTCGACCTGAACCCGCTGCTGATCTGTGTCGATGGCGCGGACAAGGTGGATTACACCACCGAGCGCGAGCGGAACCCGGTGCCGGACACGCTCGACGCGCAGATCGTGCGCGATGCGCGGCGGTTCCTGAAGGATGGCGAGAAGATGCAGCTGCATTACACGGTGCAGAACACGCACCGGACGGTGGGCACGCGGGTCTCTTCGCACATCGTGCGCCGCTTCGGCATGCGCAACAGCCTGCAGCCCGATCACCTGACGGTGAAGCTGACCGGCAGCGCCGGGCAGTCGCTGGGGGCTTTTGCCGCGCCGGGGCTGAAGATCGAGGTCTCGGGCGACGCCAACGACTATGTCGGCAAGGGCCTGTCCGGTGGCATGATCGTGGTGCGCCCGCCGATGGCGAGCCCGCTCGTCGCGCATGAGAACACGATCATCGGCAACACGGTGCTCTATGGCGCGACCGGGGGCTACCTGTTCGCCGCGGGACGTGCGGGTGAGCGCTTTGCGGTGCGCAACTCGGGCGCGCATGTGGTGGTCGAGGGCTGCGGCAGCAATGGCTGCGAGTACATGACCGGCGGCGTGGCGGTGATCCTGGGCGAGATCGGCGCGAATTTCGGCGCCGGCATGACCGGCGGCATGGCCTATATCCACGATCCCGAGGGCCGGGTGCCGGCGCTGGTCAATGGCGAGACGCTGGTCGCCTGCCCGGTCGCGGAGCCGCACTGGCAGGAGGAACTCAAGGGCCTGATCGAGCGGCATCTTGCCGAGACCGGATCGCGGCGGGCGGCGGATATCCTGCAATACTGGGACCGCGAACTGCCGCATTTCGTGCAGCTGTGCCCCAAGGAGATGCTCGACAAGATCGCGCATCCGCTGGGGGTGGAGCCCGAGGCGATCCCGGCGGAGTGAGCAAGGCGGCACGGGGCGCGCGCTTGCGTCTCCCGTCGCAGGGGTATTTGTGCCAAGAAGAAACGGCGGGCGCGCGGCGGAGGTTTTTCCCCGCGCGCCCCCGGGGTATGGATGCGCCATGGCACGGGCAGGACGCAGGAAGAAGACGGCGAAAGGGCGGCGCAGGACCGCCGCAGAGGGCCCGTGGCGCAGGCTGCGGCGCTGGCTGTGGCGCGCCGCGCTGGCGGTGGTGGCGCTGTTCGCGCTGAGCCTGCTGGCCTATCGCTTTGTCAGCCCGCCGGTGACGATCTACATGGCGCAGGAGGCGCGGCGGCTCGGAGAGGTCGCCCACGCGCCGGTGCCGATGACGCGGATCGCGCCAGTGATGGCGCGCGCGGCGGTGGCCGCCGAGGACGCGAATTTCTGTCTGCACTGGGGATTCGACATGGGGGCCATCCGCGACGCCATCGCCGAGGGCGCGGGGCGCGGGGCCTCGACCATCAGCCAGCAGGTGGTCAAGAACGTGTGGCTGTGGCACGGGCGCAGCTGGCCGCGCAAGGCGCTGGAGGCCGCGATCACGCCGCTGATGGAGGCCGCTTGGCCCAAGCGGCGGGTGCTGGAGGTCTATCTCAACATCGCGGAATTCGACGAGGGGGTGTTCGGGGTGGAGGCGGCGGCGCGGCATTATTTCGGGGTGGCGGCGGCGGATCTGAGCGCGGTTCAGGCGGCACGGCTCGCCGCCGTGCTGCCCGATCCCAAGGGGCGCTCGGCGGCGCGGCCCTCGGACCGGGTGCGGGCGCGCGCCGCAAGCATCATGGACGGGGCGGCGACCATCGCGCGCGACGGGCGCGCGGCCTGTTTCGAGGATTGAAACCGCGCGCCAAAGGGGGCATGGAGGGGGCGGTTTCCCCAGATCAGAGGCACGTATCCGACATGGCCCGGCTCTATCACGTTCCGCTCTCGCCCTTTTGCCGCAAGGTGCGGCTGGTGCTGGCCGAGAAGCGGATCGAATGCGAGCTGGTCGAGGAGCGGTATTGGGAGAAGGATGCAGATTTCCTGCGCCGCAATCCCGGCGGCAAGGTGCCAGTGCTGCGCATGGACGGGCTGACGCTGGCCGAGAGCGC
>CAJXKX010000551.1 GCA_913055965.1 uncultured Roseovarius sp. | reverse complement strand
CCGCCATAGGCATGCTCGACGATGTTGTTGAGCGCCTCGGCCACCGCCTGCTCCACCGTGCCGCGCAGCTGCTCGGGGACGCCGCGCCCGGCAAGACCGGCGCGCAGCTCTTGCAGCAGCGCGCGCACCGAACTGTCGCTCGCCCTTGCGTGGAGCACGATATCCGCGCGCATCCCGCGCCCGCCTTCCGCGTCCTTGCCCGCCCCGTCCCCCGCGGCCGCGCGCGCCCGGCGGGGCGCGGCACCGCAGGGCTCGTCAGCCCGCGTCACGGGCCCCGGCGCGCACCGCGCCGTCATGGATGACAAAGACGCTGTCCATCCGCGTGAGGCGGAACACCTTGGCCACGTCCGGCGTCAGCCCCGCGAGGTCGAGCCGCCGCCCCGGTCCCATCTGCTTCATCGCCGCGACGATGGCGCCAAGCCCGCTCGAATCGACGAAGAGCACCTGCGACAGGTCGAGCACCACGTGATCGGGCCCGCCCGTCGTGATGCCGCGCATCGCGTCCTTGAACCGGATCGCGGCGGCGGCATCGATCCGCGGCTCCGCGACGGTGACGGTGCTGATCCCGTCGTGGCGGGTTTCGTGAAGTTTCATCATGCCTCCGCAGCGCTACGTAGTAATACGGCAGAGGCTAGACCCGATTCCTTTCGATCCGGTAAGCAGGGAACGGGTATCGAGGAGAGGAGCGAGCATGCGCGAGGTTGTGATCGCGGGGGCGTCCCGCACGCCGATGGGCGGATTCCAGGGGGATTTCGACGGGGTGCCGGCGGCCACGCTTGGCGGCGCGGCGATCCGCGCCGCGCTGGCGCAGGCCGGTGCCGCGACGGTGGACGAGGTGCTGATGGGCTGCGTGCTGCCTGCGGGCCAGGGCCAGGCCCCGGCGCGGCAGGCGGGCTTTGCCGCCGGTTTGGGCGAGGAGGTGCCCGCCACGACGCTCAACAAGATGTGCGGCTCGGGGATGAAGGCCGCGATGATGGCGCATGACCAGATCGCGCTCGGCCACGCGCAGACGATGATCGCGGGCGGCATGGAATCGATGTCCTGCGCGCCCTACCTGCTGCCCAAGATGCGCGGCGGCGCGCGGATCGGGCACGGGCAGGTGATCGATCACATGTTTCTCGACGGGCTCGAGGATGCCTATGACAAGGGCCGTCTGATGGGTACCTTCGCCGAGGATTGCGCCGAAAAGTTCCAGTTCACACGGCAAGCGCAGGACGAATATGCGCTCGGCTCGCTGCAGGGCGCGCTCGACGCGCAGGGTTCGGGCGCGTTCGAAGATGAGATCGCGCCGGTGACGCTCCAGACCCGCAAGGGCGAGGTGGTGATTTCCGCCGACGAACAGCCCGCCAAGGCGCGCCCCGAGAAGATCCCGCAACTGAAGCCCGCCTTCCGCGAGGGCGGCACGGTGACGGCGGCCAATTCAAGCTCGATCAGCGACGGGGCGGCGGCGCTGGTGCTGGCCTCGCGCGAGGCGGCGGAGCGCCAGGGCCTCCGGATCCGCGCACGCATCCTCGGCCACGCCAGCCACGCGCAGGCGCCCGGCTGGTTCACCACAGCCCCCGTGCCTGCCGCGCAAAAGCTGCTGAAGCGGCTGGGCTGGGGGATCGAGGATGTGGACCTGTGGGAGGTCAACGAGGCCTTTGCCGTTGTGCCCATGGCCTTCATGCACGAGATGGGGCTGCCGCGCGAGCGCGTGAACGTCAATGGCGGGGCCTGCGCCTTGGGCCACCCCATCGGCGCCTCCGGCGCACGGATCATGGTCACGTTGCTCAACGCGCTGGAAAAGCGCGACCTGAGGCGCGGTATCGCCGCCATCTGCATCGGCGGTGGCGAGGGCACGGCCATCGCCATCGAGCGCGTCTGAGAGGGGCTAGCCCTCCAGGTCGCGCCGCATCGTGGCCATGCCGCCGCGGCGCGACAATTCCTCGTAGCCCGCCTTGCGGTAGAGGTTGAGCGCCGCCTCGTTGTCGAGCTCGACCTTGAGCGTGATCGACAGCGCGCCCAGCTCGCGCGCGGCCTCCTCG
>CAJXKX010000550.1 GCA_913055965.1 uncultured Roseovarius sp. | reverse complement strand
CGTGCCGCTCGGGCGGCGGCATGGCCTCAGCCGCGCCAGCCTCGCCTTTGTCGATGACCCGCAGGACCGGTTCGGTCTGCTGGAAGTGATCGACCTGGGCCAGAGCGAGGCCACCCTGCGCCCGCTCGATCCCACACGCGCGCCCCAGGGCTTCGACGGGCTGCGCGTCTATTTCGTCGAGGCCGGGCTGTGATCCGGATCGCGGTGCTCCTGATCTGCTGGGCGGGCCCCCTGACCGCCGCGCAGATCGACGGGGCCCGTGTGCAGGCGCTTGTCGAGCAGGCGCTGAAGGCGGCCGGGCAGGGGGGGCAGGCGATCGTTTCTCCCCATCGCGGGTTCCCCCCCTGTCCGGAGCCGCCCACCGTTGCCCCCCATGCCGGAGGATGGCAGGCGGTGCGGATCATGTGCGACCCCGCGGGCTGGCAGCGCGTCCTGCGCATCCGGGACGGACAGCCTGCCGCGCGCATCGCAGAGGCATCGCCGCCCGACCGGGCGACGACCCCGGCGCTTGTGCTGACCGAGAGCCTGCCGCGCGGCACGGTGCTGAACGCCGCGCATCTGGAGCAGGGCCAAGTTCCCGCCGCCGGGCAGGGCGATCTGGTCGCCGCGCCCCGGACAGCGATCGGCCGCGCCCTCAGGGTCAACCTGGGGGCGGGGCAGGCGCTGCTGGGGCGACACCTCGAGCATGACTGGCAGGTCACGCAGGGGGCACCCGTGACCATCGCGGGCGGCACCGGGCCGATCCGGATAGAGACGGCGGGCAGGGCGCTCGACTCGGGGCAACTGGGGCAGGCTGTCCGGGTGAGCAATGCACGCAGCGGCCGGATCGTGCACGCGATCGTCAGCGGCCCCAACAAAGTGACGGTACGGCCTAACATGCGCTGAGCGCGGGCCGTTCAAGAGGATACGCGCGCCGTCCCCCGGCGCAAAACCGGAGAGGTCCCATGGTCGACCCGATCAACACATCCAATGCCGCGCGAATGCGGCTTCAGACGGTGCAGACCGATGGCACCGCGGGCGCACCCGGTGCGGCGCAGCAGGGCCAGCCTGTCAGCGCGGTCGATCAGGTCCATCTCAGTGACACCGCGTCGACGCGGATCACCGAACGCCTCGCCGAGAACGGCCCTCCGTTCGACGCCGCGCGCGTGTCGCGGATCAGGGAGGCACTGGCCGAGGGGCAGTATCCGGTCGATCCGCAGCGCATCACCGACAGCATCTTTCAGGATTACAGCGCCTTGATGCGCTAAGCCGGGGACAAGCAATGACCTATTCCGATCTCGTCCTGCCCGGCCTCGCGATGCTCTGCCTGCCCGCGCTGGCGCTGCTGATCGCCCTGTCGCTGCGCCAGTCGCGCGCGATCGGTGCGCTGCGGCATCAACTGCGGCATCAGCAGGCGCGCCCCGGCGAGCCCGATCTCGACGTCATCGCGCAAAAGCTGGGCGCGCGGCTCGGTCTCGGCGACGGTGCGTCGCTCGGCACGCTGTCGGACCGGATGGACGAGATGCGCCGCGATTTCGACTGGCTGGTCAGCGACCGGATGATCGAGCAGGCGGTGGACATGGCGCGGCTTGGCCAGAGCGCCGAGAGCATCGCGCAGACTACCGGCGTCAGCGGTGCCGAACTCGACGCGATCCGCAAACTGCGCCGCCACTGACATCTTCCCCGGTCCTGCCGCCCCCGCGGGGGTGGGTTGCTGCCCGGACAATCCGCAGGCACAAGGAGGCCTGGCTCGGTAGAGAGCCTCGGCAACCTCTGGGGTCACGGAATTGGGCGGGCACTGGCGCATTCGGGTCGATCTGCTGACCGGCATTCTGCTGGTCGCGATCACCTGCCTCGTGATCTTGCACGAATGGCACATCGCGGCATGGATGGCCCCGGCCAAGCCGGTGCTGGTGGTGCTGCTGATCGTCTTGCTGGCGGCGCAGGTGCGGCTGTCGCGCAAGGCGTTCGTCGCGGTGGCGCTGGGCCTCACGCTGGCGCTTGCCGCGCGCACGGCGGACTGGCAGGGCGCGGTGCTCGAGGGG
>CAJXKX010000549.1 GCA_913055965.1 uncultured Roseovarius sp. | reverse complement strand
GTGGGCAATAGATGCCCACCCTACGGTTCCGGCCACGTTCCATCGGTCGCGGCGATCTTCGCCGATGCCCCCGGCCTCACTCGAAGGCCACGCCGCTCTTCACGCCCAGCTTCTTGAATACCCGGGCGATCGGGCAGAAGCCGGTGAACGAGGCCTGGATCAGGTTCAGCCCGATGAACACCGTGAACCACACCCACAGCGGCGAGACCCAGACGGTCAGGGCCACGCTGATCAGCACCATGATGCCGGCGAACAGCATCACGCTTCGGTCGAGAGTCATGTCTTTTCTTCCTCATGCTCTGCGCGGCCCGCAACGGGCCGCGGCGTTGCCCCGCATATGGGGATTGCCGCGGCCGGTATCCAGAGGTGCCGCGTGGCCAGACCGGCGGCCGGTCTGCTAGAAATGCCCCCGGGACCCGAACCGGAGGCCGACAATGATCCTGATCCGCATCAACTGCCCAGACCCCGAAACCGCCCGCGCCATCGCCGCGCAGGTCGGCCTGCAGAACCGCGACCGCGTGCTGACCGGCGCCGATCTCGAGGCGATGGAGGACGCAGCCCTCGCCGATGCCGCCACGCAGACCGACATCTTCGCCCGCACCTCTCCGGCGGACAAGCTGCGCCTCGTCACTGCGCTGCAATCGCGCGGGCGCACCGTCGCGATGACCGGCGACGGGGTGAACGACGCCCCCGCGCTCAAGCGCGCGGATGCGGGCATCGCCATGGGCCTCAAGGGCAGCGCGGCGGCGCGCGAGGCCGCCGAACTGGTGCTCGCCGACGACAATTTCGCCTCGATCGCGGCGGCGGTGCGCGAGGGGCGCACCGTCTACGACAACATCAAGAAGGTCATCAGCTGGACGCTGCCCACCAATGCGGGCGAGGCGCTGACCATCATCGTGGCGCTCTTCGCGGGCATGGCGCTGCCGATCACGGCGGTGCAGATCCTGTGGGTCAACCTCGTCACCGCCGTCACCCTCGGCCTCGCGCTCGCCTTCGAGCCGCCCGAGCCCGGCACCATGGGCCGCCCCCCGCGCCCGCGCGACGAGCCGCTGCTCACCCGCAGGCTGGTCTGGCAGATCGTGTTCGTCTCGGGGCTGTTCCTCGGCGCGGTGTTCGGCATCTTCGCCTACGCGACCGGGGCGGGCCACCCGCTGGCGCTGGCGCAGACCATGGCGATGAACATGCTGGTGGTGCTGGAAATCCTCTATCTCTTCTATATCCGCAACCTGCACGGCCCGTCGCTCACCTGGTCGGCGGCGCGCGGCACCCCGATCGTCTGGGCCTGCGTGATCTTCGTGGGCGGCGCGCAGCTTGCCCTCACCTACCTGCCGCCGCTGCAACGGATCTTCGGCACGGCCCCGGTGCCGCTGTCCGAGGGCGCGGTGATCCTGGGCGTCGGGGCCGTGTTCTTCGTGCTGGTCGAGACGGAAAAGCAGATGCGTCTCGCCCTGCGCCCGCGCCCGTCCCCGCGCGCGGGCTGAGCCGCTCAGGTCATCCCGAGCGCTTCCTTGTACATCTCCAGCACCGCCTCTTCCTCGGCGATGTCGTCGCGGTCGCGCTTGCGCAGCGCGATCACCTTGCGCATCACCTTGGTGTCGTAGCCGCGCGCCTTGGCCTCGGCCATCACCTCCTTCTGCTGGTCGGCGATGTCCTTCTTCTCGGCCTCCAGCCGCTCGAACCGCTC
This sequence comes from uncultured Roseovarius sp., assembly GCA_913055965.1. GTDB lineage: Bacteria > Pseudomonadota > Alphaproteobacteria > Rhodobacterales > Rhodobacteraceae > Roseovarius. The sequence goes on along the minus strand of CAJXKX010000549.1, from coordinate 348 downwards.
GATGAACTGGCGCAGCTCGTCTGCGGTGACGCGGTAATTGCTGTCGGACGTCATGTCGTTCATGGATGGCCTCCGGTCTGGCGCTCTGGGTCAGGCCGCCTGACTACCGCCGCCGCGCGCCCCGCGCAAGCGCCATCGCCCGCGCCCTTGCGCGCGGGGCCGCTTTGGCCTAGGCGCAGGCCGAAGGACGCGAAACCGACGGAGGGCGCGCGATGGAAATGCTGGTCTGGGGCGGCGCGGCGGTTTCGCTGGCGACGGGCGAATGCTGGCTGGCGCAGGGCTCGGACCTGGCCGGGTCGCTGCGCACACCGGCAGGATATTGCGGCGTGGTGGGCCTGCGGCCATCGC
>CAJXKX010000548.1 GCA_913055965.1 uncultured Roseovarius sp. | reverse complement strand
GGGGGGGGCCTCATCTGCCTGCCGATGACCGCCGAGCGGATCGACCGGCTGGGCCTGCCGATGATGGCGGTCAACAATTCCTCGCGTCACGAGACGGCCTTTACCGTGTCCATCGAGGCGCGCGAAGGGGTGAGCACCGGGATTTCCGCGCAGGACCGGGCGCTGACCATCGCCACGGCGATCAACGAGCAGAACACCATGGCGGCGATCGCCACGCCGGGCCATGTCTTTCCGCTGCGGGCGCGGCGCGGCGGCGTTCTGGTGCGCGCGGGCCATACCGAGGCGGCGGTGGACATCGCGCGGCTCGCCGGGCTGAACCCGTCGGGCGTGATCTGCGAGATCATGAAGGAAGACGGCAGCATGGCGCGGCTGCCGGATCTGATCGAGTTCGCCGCCGAGCACGGTTTGAAGATCGGCACCATTTCGGACCTGATCGCCTATCGTCACAAGCACGACAACCTCGTGATCGAGACCGGGCGGGCCAAGGTCACCTCTTGCCATGGCGGCGAGTGGGACATGCGCATCTTCGCCGACCAGATCACCGGGACCGAGCATGTCGTGCTGAGCAAGGGCGACGTGACCGACGGGGCCCCGGTGCTGACGCGGGCGCATGCGCTCAACGCGCTGGAGGACGTGCTGGGCATCGGCGCGCAGGCCGGGCACGGCCCGGCCGGCAAGCTGCCCCGCGCGATGGAGATCATCGCCCGCGAGGGGCGCGGCGCGGTGTTCCTGTTCCGTCAGCCGCGCCCGGAACTGGCGAGCGAGATGGCTGACGAGGACGGGCCGCGCACCGTCAAGCATACCGGGCTCGGGGCGCAGATCATGGCGGTGCTGGGCATTCACCGGCTGGTGCTGCTGACCGACAGCCCCGACACGCGCTACCTGGGCCTCGATGCCTACGGGATCACCATCGAGGGCACGCACCCCCTGAGCGAGGAGTGAGGACATGGCCGAGCACGAATACACCCTGCCGCGCGCGCAGTTCGACAAGCCGGTGAAGCTCCTGGTGGTGGTGGCGCCGTTCTATCGCGACATCGCCGACAACCTGATCAAGGGCGCGGTGGCCGAGATCGAGGCTACGGGCGGCACCTGCGAGATCGCCGAGGTGCCCGGCGCGCTGGAGTTGCCCACCGCCATCGGCATCGCCGGGCGGATGTCGAATTTCGACGGCTACGTGGCGCTGGGCTGCGTGATCCGGGGCGAGACCACGCATTACGAGACGGTCTGCAACGACAGTTCGCGCGGCCTCACGCTGCTGGGCCTTCAGGGGCTGTGCATCGGCAACGGCATCCTCACGGTGGAGACCCGCGCGCAGGCCGAGGTGCGCGCCGATCCGGCGCGGATGAACAAGGGCGCGGGCGCGGCGGCGGCGGCCTTGCATCTGGTGGCGCTGGCCCGTAAATGGGGCGGCCCGCGCAAGGGGGTGGGCTTTCAGCCCGCCTCGGGCGAATACCGCATCGCGGGCCAGACGAAGGACGACCCCAAGGCATGAGCGACCGACCCGCCCCGGCAAGACCGGGCAGACACAGCATGAAATCCGCGGCCCGGCTCTATGCCGTGCAGGCGCTCTACCAGATGGAGCAGTCCGGGCAGGGCAGCCACACCGTCCGCCGCGAATTCCTCGACCACCGCTTCGGGGCCGAGATCGACGAGGGCGTCGAGATGGCCGAGGGCGATGCCGATCTCTTCGGCCTGATCCTCGACGAGGCGGTGAACTGGCAGGCGAAGATCGACCAGATGACCGACCGCGCGCTGGTGGCGAAATGGCCCATTGCGCGGATCGACCCGGTGCTGCGGGCTCTGTTCCGCGCCGCCGGGGCCGAGATGGGCCAGAAGGGCACGCCGCCCAAGGTCGTCATCATGGAATATGTCGAGGTGGCCAAGGCGTTCTACCCCGAGGGACGCGAGCCGAAATTCGTCAATGCCGTGCTGGATCACATGGCGCGCGAGGCGCGGCCCGAGGCGTTCTGAGGCGGCGGGGGCCAGGGCCCGCGCTGCGGCGTTGGCACCGGCGCGCCCCGCGTTCAGACCGG
>CAJXKX010000547.1 GCA_913055965.1 uncultured Roseovarius sp. | reverse complement strand
CCCGCCAGAAGCGAGCCGAGAATGCCGAAGATGAGCACCAGCGGCGGCAACGCCTCGACCGCCAGCATGCGCAGCAGCGTGCCGCGTTCGACCTTTTCGTCAGGCTCCACCGCCGGGGCGAGATCGGGGCGCAGCACCGAGATCACGTAGACATAGAGCGCATAGCTGAGGCCCAGCAGCACGCCGGGGATCATCGAGCCCGCGAACAGCTCGCCCACCGAGAGCGGCGAATAGCTCGCCATCAGGATGAGCATGATCGAGGGCGGGATGAGAATGCCCAGACAGCCCGAGGCCGCGATCACCCCCGATGTGAGCGAGGGCGCGTAGCCGTATTGCAGCATCGGGCGCAGCGCCATCACCCCCATCACGGTGATCGAGGCACCGATGATGCCGGTGGTGGCCGCCAGCAGGATCGAGATGAACACCACCGCCAGCGCCAGCCCCCCGCGCACCTGGCTGAGCATCAGGCGCAGGGTTTCGAACATCCGGTCGGTGACGCCCGAATCCGATAGGAACCGGGCCATTAGGACAAAGAGCGGAATCGCGATCAGCGTGTAATTGTCGAGCACATCGCCGAAAATCCGGTTTATCACGATGCCCAAAACCATCGGCTTGCCCGCGATGATCGCGGTCAGCACGGCGGTGCCGCCCAGCACGAAGGCCAGCGGGTGCCCCAGGAACAGGCCCAGCAAAAGCAGGCCGAACATCAGGACGGCGATCAGTTCGGGAGTCATTCCGAGCCCTCCTGCCGGTCGAGAATGACCTTCAGCACCTCGGCGATGCCCTGCACCAGCAAGAGCCCCGCCGCCACGCACATCGCCATCTTGAGCGGGTAGACCGGCATCTGGATCGCGCCATAGGTGACCTCGCCCTGCGCCCAGGACCGCGCCGCGAACTCCCACGAGCGGGTGAGGAAAACCCAGGCGAAGGGAAAGAAGAAGATCGCGTAGCCCAGCAGGTCGGCGATCCGCTGCCCGCCCCGCCCCAGCCTCTCGGTCAGGATATCCACGCGCACATGCGCCCCGTGGCGCAGCGCGTATCCTCCGAGCAGCACGAAATAGAAGCCGAAGAGCTGTTTCGAGACGTCGAAAGCCCAGCGTGTCGGCTCGTTGAACACGTATCTGAGAACCACGTCATAGATGATGATCGCCGCGAACACGAACGCCAGGATCGCCACGACGCGTCCGACAAATTCGTTGAGGCCGTCTATCGCCCGAATGACCATCGCGTTATCCCCCCTCTGTCAGCCGCTGCCGCGTCAACGCCGGATCACGCATCAACGGAACGGACTGTCGCGTGTTTGAACCGGGAGTTCAAGTACATGAAGTATTGCCTATAGTGTATTGTTATTATTACACCTTGATGAAGTCTTGCAAATTTCGTCATCAGGCGTTTGCAGGTTTTGCGGCGTGGTGTGCATCTGTCCTGTCAGCCGTGCCCGGCCCGACCGAGCGCGGGCCAAAGCCCAGAACCTGCCGCAGGATCACCGACCTTCGATGCGGATCGAGAAACTGGTCTGCGCGCCGGAGGGCGGCGCGGGAAAGGGCTCGGCACGCTGCACGACGGTGAGCGCGGCACGGTCGAGCCGCGCCGAGCCCGAAGAGCGCGCGAGCCCCAGCGAGGCGAGCCGCCCGCCCGCGCCGATGGAAAAGCGCACCAACGCCGCGCCACGGCTGTCGGCGCGCGGGCGCGGCACGCGGGCGAGGTGGCGCATGACCTCGCCGGGATAGGTGCTGGCCGCAGCATTGCCCTGCGCTGCGCTCTGGCGGGCGCTCTCGCGGCCCTGCTGCGCGGCGGCGGCGCTCTCCTGCCCGGCGGCGCTTCCGGCCCTGGCGTCGCGGGGGGCGTTGTTGCCGTGCTGGCTGCGGCTGCGCGTCTCGCGGCGCTCGGGCTCGGGCGATTGACGCGCGGCGGCCTCTTCGAGCGCGGGCGGACGGGCCTGCGGGCGGCGCGAGACCTGCACGCCCCCTTCCGCCTCGGTCTGAGGTGCGATCCCCTCCTGCAGGGGGGCTGCGGACCGCGCAACCGTCTCGCG
>CAJXKX010000546.1 GCA_913055965.1 uncultured Roseovarius sp. | reverse complement strand
GGGGCATGACGCGGCCTTCGGGGCCGACATGATCCGGCTCGCCGCGCGCCACGGGCGCGGCCTGCCTGCCGACGTGATCCCGCTCGAGGTCTCGGCGCTCGCAGGCTTCGGCCATGCCGAGATCCTCGCCGCGCTCGCCCCGGGCTTTGCCGAGGTGTCGGTGCTGCTGTCGCCCACCACCGAACGCGACGCGCCCGACCGGGAAATCCCGCTGGCGCAGGCGATGGCGGGCGGCCGCCCGGTGCGCCTGCTCGATCTCGCAGACCCCGATGCGCTTTGCGACGCGCTCTACGACACGGGCGCGCCCGCGCCGCTGTCCGAGCCGGTCCTGCCCATGGGCAGCCGCCGTCAGGTCGCGCGCCTCGCCGCCCGCGCGCTCAACGGCGAGGGCGAAACCCTTCCCCTGCCCGACGCCGCCCCCTATGGCGCGGTCCTGGTCGATCAGGACGCCTGCACACTGTGCCTCTCCTGCGTGTCGCTCTGCCCCTCGGGCGCGCTGATGGACAACGAGGATCTGCCGCAGCTGCGCTTTCAGGAGGATGCCTGCCTGCAATGCGGCATCTGCGCGACGATCTGCCCGGAAAAGGCGATCACGCTCGAGCCTCGCATGAATCTCGCCGACAGCGCGCTCGGCCAGGTGGTGCTCAACGAGGAAGAACCCTTTGCCTGCGTCGAATGCGGCGTGCTGTTCGGCTCGAAATCGACGATCGAGCGCATCACCGAGAAACTCGCGGGCAAGCACTCGATGTTCGGCACCTCGCAGGCGGCGCGCATGATCCAGATGTGCGAGAACTGCCGCATCAACGCGCAGTTCAACGCCGCCGACAATCCCTTCGCCTCAGGCGAGCGCCCGCGCCCGCGCACCACCGAGGATTACCTGTCGAGCCGCAAGGATCACTGAAGTTGCAACGGCGCACCCAAATCGGCGGGAGCGATTCCCGCCACATAGGCCAGGATCGCCTCGATCTCGCCGGGGCTCACCTCGATGGGCACGATGGCGGGCGGCAGATGCCTGGCGAACGCCTCGGTGACGCCGGGCACCTGCGTAAAGGCAGGATGCGGGTTGAGCGCGTAAAAGCTCTGGAAACGCACATCCCAGTCGCTCAGCGTGCGCAGCACGGGAAAGGACGGGGTCGAGGCGATGCCGCCGCCCCGCTCGGGATCGACGACATGGCAGCGCCCGCATTTGGCCTGCGCCACACGCGCACCCCGCTCGGCGTCGCCGTCGTATTCGGGGGCCTCCTCTTCGACCGCCGCCACCTCGGGCAGCGAAAACGGCGCGGTGCCGTCCACCTCGAAGCTCGTGACCGTGCGCTGGCCGATTTCCGAGGTGAGCCACTCGGCAAAGCGCGCGGCACCCGGATGATCGCCGCCACGCCGCAGCCGCCACGTCGCCCCCGCGCCCACGAACACCTTGCGCCCCTCGTCCGTACCGAACGCGGCTTCCGCCGCCGTGCCCGGTGCCACCACCTCGATCCGCACCCCGGTCTTGAGCGAGAAGCGCGGCAGGATGTACTCGGGCAGCCCGCTTTCGGCCAGCGGCCCGGGCACGGCGAGGCGAAACCGCCTGTCATCGGCGCGCAGCCCCTCCGGCCACAGCAGCAAGAGCGCCAGCACCAGCACGAGCGCTGCGCGCAGGCAGCCGGATATCGGGGCGCGCGAGACCATACCGGAACGTAGAAACAGGACTATATCCGCGTCAAGCGGAGGATCAGCAGAAAGGAGACCGCGATGAGCGACGATTTCAACATGTCGATGCGCAAGTTTCTCAAGCAGGTGGGCGTCACCTCGCAGCAGGCCATCGAGGAGGGGCTGCGCGCCAGGGGCGCGACCGCCGGACAGGAATTCGAGGCCAGGGTCGTGCTGACCGTCGAGGGGCTCGATATCGAGCACGTCGTGACCGGAACGATCAAGGGGCAGGACTGAAGTGACCGCAACTCGCGAGAGCGTCCTCGAGGCGCTGAAGCAGATCACCGATCCCGTGAGCGGGGCCGATATCGTGGCGGCGGGCGTGGTGCGCGCGCTCCATGTCGAGG
>CAJXKX010000545.1 GCA_913055965.1 uncultured Roseovarius sp. | reverse complement strand
CCATCACCCATCGCGGCGGCCGTTTCGAGAGGACGGACCCCGGCGCGATGACGAAGCGGGAGTCACGGATGCCCCGGAACTCTCGCCCGTCGCCGTCGCGGGTCCCGATGTGGGTCAGGAGCCCGGCGAGCAGCGCACGGTAGTCGTCCAGCGACCACTCGCCGCCCCGGCTTCCGGCGAGCAGGATCATTCGCGCGGCCTCGGGGTCGTCGGTGGGCGTCAGGTCCAGCCCTTCGATGCCCGACAGGTCGTCGTCGCGCGACAGCACCAGGATCGGCGCGCCGGCGGGGATGCTGTCGCCGACGCGATGCGCGAGTTCCGCATGCGCGGCCTCGCCCGAGGACAGCACGAGCATGTAGCTGTCGCGCTCGAACCCGAAACGGTCCAGCCGCCGGGCGTTCGCGATCGAGCGTTTGCCCGAGTTTGACAGCAGGATCACGGGCTTGCCCGTCCGTGCGAGATGGCTGAGCGCGGCGGGGGCGAAATCATAGGCCGCCTGCCCGTCCAGCAGCACGCCGAACTGGTCGACGAGAAATGCGTCATACGCCTCGGCCAGCGCGGCGAGCGTGGTGGTCTCGGTCATTCCGCGCCTCGCCGGGCCAGCAGGGCGGCACCATAGGCGGCCTCGGTGCTGGCGGCGGCGCGCAGCGGGACCCCCAGCTTGCGGGCGCGGATGCGCGACCAGACCGGGTTCGCCGCCCCGCCGCCGACGCTGCGCACGTTGGTGAGCCTGGGCGCGCCAAGCTCCTGCAGACGGGTATAGGCGAGCGCCTCGACGGTGGCGATGCCCTCGAAGAGGCCCTTGAGGAAGGCAGCGTCATCCTCGGGGCGCGGCTCCAGGCGCGGCTTCAGGTCGGGATCGTTGATCGGAAAGCGTTCGCCGGGCCGCGACAGCGGATAGGAGTCGAGGCCGCTGTCGGTCTCGGGGTCGATGCGGGCGGAAAGCGTCTTCAGCTCGTTGGGATGGAAGTAGCTCAGCAGCACGTTGCCGCCTGTGTTCGATGCCCCGCCGACGAGCCACGCGCCCAGCAGGCGGTGGCTGTAGATGCCGTATTGCGGCGCGCGCACCGGCACGTCCGACAGCATCTTGATGGTCAGCGTGGTGCCCAGCGCGCTCACCCCGTCGCCGGGCGTATCGGCCCCGGTGGCGAGGAAGGAGGCGCAGCCGTCGGTGGTGCCCGCGACCACGTGCGTTCCGGGGGAGAGGCCGAAACGCGCGGCGGTCTGCGGGGTCACCGTGCCGACGGGCTGCCCGGGCTCGAACACCTGCGGCAACAGCGCGGGGTCGAGCCCGGTCTTGGCGATCCAGGCGGGCCAGGCGGCCGCGGCGGGATCGTATCCGGTCTTGAGGGCGTTGTTCGCGTCGCTGACCCAGCGGCCCGAGAAGCGCCCGGCAATCCAGTCGGCCTGATGCACGATCTGCGCCGGCTTCAGCGGCGCGAAGCTGAGCGCCCGGGCCAGCCCGCTGGTCGCGCCGCGCGCCGGGCTGTCCTTGGGCGCGGTGTCGGCAATGCGTTCGAGGATCGCCCGGTCGGAGCAGGCGTCGTTGTACATCAGCCCATCGGCGAGCGGCGTGCCCGCGGCGTCGATCGGCAGCATCGTGCCGGAGGTCCCGTCAACGCTGAGCGCCGCGACCGCCCCCGCATCGACGCCCGCGAGCGCCTGGTCGACCGCCGCTTCGGCCGCGCGCCACCACACATCCGGTGCGCGGTGGTTGGCGCCGAATTCGGCCATCGCCGCCTTGCCCTCGGCATGCTGCGCGCCGGCGGCGTCGATCACCACCGCGCGGGCGCCGGGCAGGCCCAGGTCGTCGACGATGGCCTGGCGGTAGTTGATTCCGTCCCAGGTCCCGGCGGGGCTGAACCCGAAGTCCTGGCCGAAGACAGCCGGATAGACGCCGTAGTGCTTCTCCACGCTGGCCAGGCGGGTGGAGCCGACGAGGGGGACGTTGTGCTGCCCGGAGAGCGTGGCCTGGCCCGAGATGGAGTAGAGATACTCAAGCAAATGGGCTGCTTCGGGAGAAGCGTTCGGCGTGACAGG
>CAJXKX010000544.1 GCA_913055965.1 uncultured Roseovarius sp. | reverse complement strand
CCGATGAGGGTTAACAAATCCCTTCGATCCGGCGGACAAGCCTATTTGTCGGCGTCGGCCGCGACCTGCATTTTGACGATCTTATCCGGGTCTTCCACGGCGCCGTTCTGATCTGCACGCCCTTTCTTGATGTTATGGACATGCTCCATACCGTCGACGACCTTTCCCCAGGCCGTGTACTGGCCATCGAGATGCGGCGCCGGCGCGAACATGATGAAGAATTGCGAATTGGCGCTGTCGGGGTTCTGGCTGCGGGCCATGCCGAGCACGCCGCGCTCGAACGGCCGGTCCGAGAATTCGGCCTCGAGATCGGGCTTGTCGCTGCCGCCCATGCCCGCGCGGCGCATGTCGCCGCCCGCGCGCCCGAATTCGACATCGCCGGTCTGCGCCATGAAGCCGTCGATCACGCGGTGGAACACCACCCCGTCATAGGCCCCCTCGGCGGCCAGTTCGGTGATCCGTTCGACATGGCCGGGCGCCACGTCCTCGAACAGGTCGACGGTGACGGTGCCGTTGGCGACGCCGTTCACGTCGATCTCGAGACCGGCCGCGCCCACGGGCGCGCTTGCAAGCGTGGCGAGGGCGGGGCCGGAGGCGAGAAGCCCCATGGCAAGAACGAGCTTACGCATCGGCGGCCACCTTGACGCTGATCATCCGGTCGGGATTCGCGGGCGGCTCGCCGCGGGTGATGGCGTCGACATGCTCCATCCCGGAAATCACCCGGCCATAGACGGTATACTGACCGTTGAGGAAATGGTTGTCCTTGAAATTGATGAAGAACTGGCTGTTGGCCGAATTCGGGTTCTGGCTGCGGGCCGCGCCTAGGGTCCCGCGATCATGCGGGATTTTAGAGAATTCGGCCTTGAGATCGGGCAGGTCGCTGCCGCCGGTGCCTGCGCGGCGGGGGTTGTAATCGGCCTCCATGTTGGCGTGCTGCACGTCGCCGGTCTGCGCCATGAACCCGTCGATCACCCGGTGAAAGGCGACGTTGTCGTATTTGCCCGCGCGCGCCAGTTCCTTCATGCGCGCGCAATGCCCGGGGGCGATCTCGGGCAAGAGTTCGATGGTGACGGTGCCATCCTTCAGCTCCATCAGGATGATGTTCTCGGGGTCCTTGATCTCGGCCATCGGGCGCTCCTTTGCACAGATTTCCCGATACCTAGGACGAACGCGCGCCGATGCCAAGCGCGCAGGTTGACCTCGGCCCGCCCCCGCGCCAATAGACGTGCGACAGTCCGAGCAACAGGGAGGCCCGCGCGCCATGAGCTGGAAAACCCTCGACGATATCGAGATCGCGGGCAAGCGCGTGCTGGTGCGCGTCGATATCAACGTGCCGGTGGACAAGGGCGTGGTGACAGACGCCACCCGCATCGAGCGCATCGTGCCGACGATCCGCGACATCCTGCACAAGGGCGGCAAGCCCATGCTGATCGCCCATTTCGACCGGCCCAAGGGCAAGGTCGTGCCGGGCATGTCGCTGCGCGTCACCCTGCCCGCGCTCGAGGCCGCGCTGGGGTGCAAGCTGCGCCTCGTCGAGACGCTGGAGGGCGCCGAGAACCTCACCGAAGAGGCCCGCGCCGCCGATGTGCTGCTTCTGGAGAACATCCGCTTTCACCCCGGCGAAGAGGCCAACGATCCCGAATTCGCCGCCCGTCTCGCCGCGCTCGGCGATGTCTATTGCAACGATGCCTTTTCGGCGGCCCATCGCGCGCATGCCTCGACCACGGCGCTTGCCCATCTGCTGCCGTCCTGCGCGGGCCGCCTGATGCAGGCGGAACTGCAGGCGCTCGAGGCGGCGCTCGGCGCGCCCAAACGCCCGGTGATGGCGGTGGTGGGCGGGGCCAAGGTCTCGACCAAGCTCGATCTGCTGGGCAACCTGGTGGAGAAGGTCGATTGCCTCGTGATCGGCGGCGGCATGGCCAATACCTTTCTCGCCGCGATGGGGCTCGATGTGGGCCGCTCGCTGTGCGAGCACGACATGGCCGCAACCGCACGCGAGATCATGATGAAGGCGGGCGCGGCGGGCTGCACCCTGCTTTT
>CAJXKX010000543.1 GCA_913055965.1 uncultured Roseovarius sp. | reverse complement strand
GGGCGCGCGGGGGGGTCTCGGGCGAGAACACCGGGCGTCGGCCCGCGTCCGGCATCGGCGCGGGAGGGGGCGCGTCGCCGGGGATGCCAGCCTGTGCGAGGGCGGCGGCGGCCCCTCGGCCCCGGCCCGGCGCAGGCGCGTCGCGGGGCGTTTCCGCCCCGCCCTGCTGCGGCCATGCGCCCCCGGCATCCAGCCCCGCAGCGGCCCCTGAGCGGGGCGCGGGCACCGCGATGAAGGCCTCTGTGCCGGTATCGCCGGGGGCGGACCCGGATCGCGGCGGGGCCGGGGCCGAGGGGCTTCCTTCCGGCTGCACCGCGGCCCGAGGCGCGCCCTCCGGGCCCGCGCGCGCGGCTGTTGCGGCACCGCCGCGCGCCGGCAGGTCCGAGGCAGGCGCGACCGCAGGGGGCGCATCCGTCTCCGCCGCCGCGGCGGGCTCCGCTGCGGCCTCGTCCGTCTCGGGCCCTTTCGATGCGCGGGCCACGGGCGCGGACGGCCCAGCCTCGGCCTGCCCTGCCATGACCGCGGCAAAGCCGCCCGCACGATCAGCCGCCACCCCGGCAGCGCCCGCACGCTGCGGCCGCGCCGCCTGCGCCGTGCCCTGTGCCACGCTCTGCGCCGCGCCCTGCATTTCCATGACGGTCTTCCTGCGCTCCGTTCCGGTCCGACATCCATGTCGTCCTGCAGGCTGGCAGACTTCGGTTACCGGTTCTTTACCGCTTTGCGGTCTGATGGGCCGAAATTCCAACAATTCGAGGCAATGCCATGCTCGCCCCTCCCATTCCGCCGCTTTCCCGCACTGTCCCCGTGGCACAGGGTCACGACGACCCGAGCCGCGCCGCCGCCGAGGCGCTCGAGGCGAGTTTTCTCGCCGAAATGCTCAAGGCGACGGGGCTTGGCGAGCAGGAGAACGGATTCAGCGGCAGCGCGGGCGAAAGCCAGTTTGCCTCGTTTCACCGCGAGGCCATTGCCCGCGCGGTCGTGGAGAGGGGCGGGATCGGCCTTGCCGCGATCATCGAATCGGCCATGAAGGAGACGCATCATGACATCGGCATCCGCTGACGGCCCGGACCTGCGCGCGCGGCTCGAGGACCTGCTCGAGCGGGAGCGCGCGGCGCTGCTGGCCGGAGACCTGCACAAGGTGGGCGCGCTGGCCGAGGAAAAGGCCCGCCTCGCCGCCGAGCTGGAGCATCTGGGCCCCGATGCCCGCGCGGCGGTCCGGCATCTCGGTGCCTGCGCGCGCCGCAACCAGGCGCTGCTCGACGGCGCGCTGCAGGGCATCCGCCTCGCCGCGGGACGGCTCTCGGCCCACCGCCGGCTGCGCGGCGCGATGGAGACCTACGACCCCGCCGGCCGCAAGACCACGATTGCCGGTATCCTGACCCGCAAGGTGGAACGCAGGGCCTGAGGGGTTTGTCTCAAATGCGCGGCAAATCGAGGGCGGCGATTAGCACTCCGTTAGCGGATGGCGGGCAATCCTCGGCCCGCACTCGCGATGAGATGGCGCGCCCGGGCCGCGATGCACCGGCCGCACACGTCAGAATGACGCGCAGGGCCGCCACCCTTGGCGGCCGGTCACCCGGCGCGAGCGCGCCGCAGTCATGAGGAAAAGACCATGTCCAGTATCCTGACCAACAACAGCGCGATGGTCGCGCTGCAGACCCTGCAATCGGTGAATGCCAGCCTCGCCAAGACGCAGGACACGATCTCGACCGGCAAGGCGGTGGCGACCGCCAAGGACAACGCCGCCGTGTTCGCGATTTCCAAGGTGATGGAATCCGACGTACGCGGCTTCCGCGCGATCTCCGACAGCCTCGCGCTCGGGGAATCGACCGTCGCCGTCGGACGGCAGGCCGCAGAGACGGTCACCGACCTGCTGACGCAGGTCAAGGGCAAGATCGTCGCCGCGAACGAGGAGAACATCGATCGCCAGAAGCTGCAGGACGAGGTCGCCTCGCTGCGCAGCCAGATCGAGGGCATCGTGAATGCCGCGCAGTTCAACGGGCTCAACCTGCTGTCGGGCACCGACGAGGGGAACGTGCTCTC
>CAJXKX010000542.1 GCA_913055965.1 uncultured Roseovarius sp. | reverse complement strand
GGGTCCGCGCCTTTTCCCCCGCCTTTCGCCGTGAAAACACCCCCCGTCCCCGCGCGGCCCCTTTCAACGCGGCGCGCAATCGCCTAAAGAAGCGCGCAACCTGACCACCCTGGGGGATTCATGCACATGCAGGAGCCGGCACTCACGCCCGACCTGATCGCCGCCCACGGCCTCAAGCCCGAAGAATACGACCGCATCCTCGAGATCATCGGGCGCGAGCCGTCATTCACCGAGTTGGGCATCTTCTCGGCCATGTGGAACGAACATTGTTCCTACAAGTCCTCCAAGAAATGGCTGCGCACCCTGCCCACGACGGGGCCGCAGGTGATCTGCGGGCCGGGCGAGAATGCGGGTGTGGTGGATATCGGCGACGGGCAGGCCGTGGTCTTCAAGATGGAGAGCCACAACCACCCCTCATATATCGAGCCCTACCAGGGTGCCGCGACCGGCGTGGGCGGAATCCTGCGCGACGTCTTCACCATGGGCGCGCGCCCCATCGCTGCGATGAACTCATTGAGCTTCGGCGCGCCCGACCACCCCAAGACCAGGCAGCTCGTGCACGGCGTGGTCGAGGGGATCGGCGGCTACGGCAACTGTTTCGGCGTGCCCACGGTGGGCGGCGAGGTGCGCTTCGATCCCGCCTATAACGGCAACTGCCTCGTCAACGCCTTCGCCGCCGGGTTGGCCGATGCCGACGCGATCTTCTACTCGGCGGCAAGCGGCGTGGGCATGCCCGTGGTCTATCTCGGGGCCAAGACGGGCCGCGACGGGGTGGGCGGCGCGACCATGGCCTCGGCCGAATTCGACGAGTCGATCGAGGAAAAGCGCCCCACCGTGCAGGTGGGCGACCCGTTCACCGAAAAGCGCCTGATGGAGGCGTGCCTGGAACTGATGCAGACCGGCGCGGTGATCTCGATCCAGGACATGGGCGCGGCGGGGCTCACCTGCTCGGCGGTCGAGATGGGCGACAAGGGCGGCTTGGGCATAAGGCTCGAACTCGACCGCGTGCCGCAGCGCGAATCCGCCATGACCGCCTACGAGATGATGCTGTCGGAATCCCAGGAACGCATGCTCATGGTGCTGCGCCCCGAGAAAGAGGCCGAGGCGCGCGCCGTGTTCGAGAAATGGGATCTCGATTTCGCCATCGTCGGCGAGACCATCGCCGAGGACCGCTTTCTCATCCTGCACGGCAACGACATCAAGGCCGACCTGCCGCTCTCGACGCTGGCCTCGTCGGCCCCCGAATACGACCGGCCCCATACCGGGGCCGAGGCCCCCGCGCCGCTCGATCCCGACAGCGTTCCCGCGATCGATCCGATCGACGGGCTCAAGGCGCTCTTGGGCTCGGTCAACTACTGCGCGCGGAATTGGGTCTACGAGCAATACGACACGATGGTGATGGCCGACACGGTGCGCACGCCGGGCCTCGGCGCGGGCGTGATCCGCGTGCATGGCACCGAGAAACTGCTCGCCTTCACCTCGGACGTCACCCCCCGCTACGTCGCCGCCAACCCCGAGGAAGGCGGCAAGCAGGCCGTGGCCGAGGCGTATCGCAACCTCACCGCCACCGGCGCGCTGCCGCTCGCCACCACCGACAACCTGAATTTCGGCAACCCCGAAAAGCCCGAGATCATGGGGCAGTTCGTCGGCGCGATCCGCGGCATCGGCGCGGCCTGCTCGGCGCTCGGCATGCCCATCGTGTCGGGCAATGTCTCGCTCTACAACGAGACCGACGGCGCGGCGATCCTGCCCACCCCCACCATCGGGGCCGTGGGCCTGATCCAGGACCCCGAGACGGCGATCCTGGGGCAGGCACGCGAGGGCCATGTGGCGCTTGTTCTGGGCGAGACGCGCGGCCATCTCGGGCAATCGGCGCTGCTGGCGGAGGTGTTCAACCGCGCCGAGGGCGACGCTCCGCCCGTCGATCTCGAGGCCGAGCGCCGTTACGGCGACTTCATCCGCGAGAACCACGCGCTGATCAAGGCGTGCACCGATCTCTCCGATGGCGGGCTCGCGCTTGCGGCCTTCGAGATGGCCGAGGCGGCGGGC
>CAJXKX010000541.1 GCA_913055965.1 uncultured Roseovarius sp. | reverse complement strand
CCCTTGCGCCGCCACGCCAGAAAGCCGCCGCCCGCAGCCCCGCCAATTGCGCCTAGAATGACGATCATCGCCTACCCGTCCGGTCCCCTGAGGGGGCTGAGCGCCCCGACTTCGCGCAGCTTGGCCTGCACGGCCCAATCCGCCCCGTAGCCGTAACGTGCCCAGCCCAGACTGTCCAGCCTGACCGCCTGCGCCTCGGCGACGCGGTTCTCGAGATCGAGCGCTTCGGCCTGCAGCATCTTGAGCGTGGCGATGAGGGCGGCGTTCTCGTGCCGTTCGGCCACCCCCACCTGCGGGCCGAGCAGGTCGAGCGCAGCCGCGCCGTCGCCGCGGGCGATGGCATGGCTGGCAAGCTGTGCGCTCACATAGGCGCGGTGCAACTCGGTGCCGGGCACCATGCTGTAGAACCGGTCGGCGACGAGGAATTGCTCGCGCGCGAAATCGGGATCGCTGGCCTGCGCGATGCGGCCCAGCGCGAAATGGCTGAACGCGCGGCGGTGGTCGCTCCAGCCGATGGCCTGCGCGATGCGCACCGCGTCGATCGCTGCGGCGCGGCGCGAGGCGGCGCAACGGGGCGCGCGGATGGAGGAGGACCAGCGCCGCTTTGCCGCCGCCATGGCCGACCTGGCCGCGCAGAACGGGATCGCAGAGGCCGACAGCCCGGCCGGGACTCATGCCGCGCTGCGGGCGCGTGCCGAGGCCGGGCGCGCCGCCGAGGCACGGGCCGAGGACCTGTCCGCGCGCATCGCCGGGGCCCGCGCAGCCCTGCGGGACACGCGCGTCCGGCTCGACGGGATCGCCGCGCAGGTCGAGGCGATGGGCCGCCTGTTTCCGCCCGGCACCGAGGTGGACACGCTCGATGCGCTGCGCCGCGCGGCGGCCCGGGCGCAGGAGGTGATCGGCTGGCGGGCCGAGCGGGCGCGACTGGAACGCGCGGTGCCGGGCGATCTGGGAGAGCCGGGCATGACGGCGCTGTCGCAGGCGCTGATCCTGGCGCGGCGCGAGAACGCCCGGGTCTACGGGCTGCGCGTGCTGGACGCGGGCGCCAGCGAGGACGAGAGGGAGCGCACGCGCGCGACCTTCGAGGCGCGCTGCCGCGAGGCCGGGGTCGACGGACAGCTGGCGTTCGAGGAGGGCGATCCGGTCGGACGGATCGTGGAGCGGGCGCGCTGGGCGGACCTGGTGATCTGCAACGTCGCCTACCCCGTCACGCCGGGCGAGCCGGCGACGCTCGCGAAGAACGTCCGGCCGTTGCTCCGCCGGTCGCCGCGCCCGCTGCTGGCCCTGCCGGGGGTGACCAGCGAGCTGGAGCGACCTTTGCTGGCCTACGACGGGGGCGTGCGGGCCCAGTCGGCGCTGTTCGTCGCGGTCTACATGGCGCTGCGCTGGGAGCTGCATCCCGTGGTCGTGAGCGTCGGCGATCCGGGCGGAAGCGCGTCGCCGCTGCGGGAAGCCCGTGCGATGTTCGAGCGCTACGGCGTGACCGCCGACTACGTCGCCGCCGAGGGGCCCGTGGCGGAAGCGCTGGTGCGCGTGGCGGACGAGCGCGATCGCGACGTGATCCTGATGGGAAGCCACACCTGGAGGCGCTGGGTCGAGGAGGTGTTCGGGGGGCTGCTCGAGGAGGTCCTCAGGACCGCCGGGCGTCCGGTGCTCATCAGCTGAGGGTCGTCCGGGCGCACGTCGGGCCCTGAGGTATCGTGCGCGCCATGGCGAAGCGCGGCATCACGCCCCAATCCGAGGATTTCAGCGCCTGGTACAACGAGATCGTCTACCAGGCCGACCTGGTCGACCTCTCGCCGGTGCGCGGAAGCTTCGTGATCCGGCCCTACGGCTACGCGCTGTGGGAGAACATCCAGCGCGAGCTCGACGCGATGTTCAAGGCCACCGGACACGAGAATCTGTACTTCCCGATGCTCATCCCGATGTCGTTCTTCGAGCGTGAGGCGGACCACGTCGAGGGCTTCAGTCCCGAGCTGGCCGTCGTGACCCACGCTGGCGGCAAGGAACTCGAGGAGCCGCTCGCGATCCGCCCGACGTCGGAGACGATCA
>CAJXKX010000540.1 GCA_913055965.1 uncultured Roseovarius sp. | reverse complement strand
CAGCCGGGAATATCCGGCCTCGCCGCCGAGGCAATCGCCGCCTATCCGGTGCTGGGGCGTGCGCAACTGGTCCGGTCGTGGGGCGCGTTGCGCGTGCTCTCGCCCGACGGGCTGCCGATCTACCAGCAAAGCGCCACGATGCCCGGCGCCTATCTCGTGACCTGTCACAGCGGCATCACGCTCGCCGCCGTGCATGCGCGCCTGCTGCCCGACTGGCTGGAGGGCAGCGGCGATGCGCCCGATCTGGAGGTGTTCGGTGAAGCCCGCTTTTCTTGAGATGGATGCCGACGCGCCTCGCGTCCCGGTGCGTTTCGCGGGTGAGGTGCTGATGTTGCCCGAGGGGGCAAATCTCGCCGCCGCGCTGCTGGCCGCCGGAGTGACGGTGCTGCGCCAAACGCCGGTCTCCGGCGCGCCGCGCGCGCCCTATTGCATGATGGGGGCCTGTTTCGATTGCCTCGTGGAGGTCGACGGCGTGGTGCGGCAGGCCTGCATGATGGAGGTGGCCGAGGGGCTCGAGATCGCCCGCCCGCATGAGGGGGGCACGCATGACGCGCTATGATCTTGCCATAATCGGCGCGGGGCCTGCGGGTATGGCAGCGGCGGCCACGGCGGCGGAGGCCGGTCTGTCGGTCTGCGTGCTGGACGAACAGCCGCGCGCGGGCGGGCAGATCTACCGCGAGGTGGAGCGCGCGGCGGGGCCGCGTGGCGATATTCTGGGCAAGGATTATACCGAGGGCGCGCCGCTCGTGGCGGGGCTGCGCGCCGCCGGGATCACGCACTTGGCGGGTGCGGTCGTCTGGGCCATCGAGGACGGGTTCCGCATCTCTTACACTCAGGGCGGCGCGGCGGCGCAGATCGGGGCGCGCCGCGTGCTGCTCGCCACCGGCGCGCTGGAACGGCCCATGCCGCTGCCGGGCTGGACCTTGCCGGGGGTGATGACGGCTGGCGCGGGGCAGATCCTGCTCAAGCAGTCGGGCGTTCTGGCGCGGCGCGCGGTGCTGGTGGGCTCCGGCCCGCTGCTTTACCTCATCGCGGCGCAGATGGTGCGGGCGGGCACGCCGCCCCTTGCGATGGTCGAGACGCAGACGCGCGCCGATCTGCTGCACGCCATGAGCCACCTCGTCGGCGCGCTGCGCGGCTGGCGCTATCTGCTCAAGGGTCTGGGTCTCCTGGCCGTGATCGTCCGCGCGGGCGTGCCGCGCTATACCGGGGCCACGGAGATCGGGATCGAGGGCGACGACCGGGCCGAGGCGGTGACGTTCGAGAGCCGGGGGCGGGCGCGTCGCATCGCCTGCGACACGGTGTTTCTGCATCACGGGGTGGTGCCCAACACGCAGGCGGCCCGCGCTTTGAACGTGCGCCATGTCTGGAACGCGGCGCAGCACTGCTTCGTGCCGGTGCTCGACGCGTGGGGGCAGAGCGAGGTTGCCGGTGTCCTTGTCGCCGGGGACGGGGCCGGCATCGGCGGGGCGAAAGCGGCGGAGATCGCCGGGCGGCTCGCGGGGCTGCGGGTGGCCGAAGACCTGGGGCGCATGGACCGCACCACCCGCGACCGGCACGCGGCCCGATTGCACGCCGCGCGGGCGCGGGAACTGGCGGCGCGGCCCTTTCTCGACGCGGCCTATCCGCCGTTTGCCGGGGCGCTTTCCCCGGCGGACGACACCGTGATCTGCCGCTGCGAAGAGGTGACGGCGGGCGATATCCGCGGCCATGCGAGGATCGGCTGCCTCGGCCCCAATCAGGCCAAGGCCTTTGGCCGCGCGGGGATGGGGCCGTGCCAGGGGCGCTATTGCGGCTTGACCGTCACCGCGCTTCTGGCCGCCGCGAACGGGCAGACGCCCGACGCCACCGGGTATTACCGCATTCGCCCGCCGCTCAAGCCGGTGACGCTGGGCGAACTGGCGGCGATGGAGCCCGCCGACCGGGGCGCGGCGGAGTAGGGCGCTGCATTCCGGGCGCTGCCGCCGGTCCCCAGCCTTCGGGCAGGCGCGCCACGCAACCGGCACGACATGGCACGGTCGTGAACCGGCGGGGCATCCGCCAAGATGGACAAGCCCGC
>CAJXKX010000539.1 GCA_913055965.1 uncultured Roseovarius sp. | reverse complement strand
GCAGAAGGTTCAGGCCTTCCTCGACGAGATCGTGCAGGACGCACTGGAATGATGCGCGGCGACCGGGCCGCATCCGCGCGGCCCGGTCGGCCCCCTGGTTGACCCAAGTCAAGACATGCGTGCCCGTGAATGTGTATGCTGACGGCATCACCTCGCGACGGGCCTGACTCATGCTGGAAACACTGATCGACACCTGGGGCGATGGGGCCGTGCTTGCGATGGCCGGGGCGCTCGTGGGCGTGATCTTCGGCGCGGCGGCGCAGCATTCACGGTTCTGCCTGCGGGCGGCGACCATCGAGGTGGCCGAGCGCGGGCTGGGCCCGCGCCTGTCGATCTGGCTCATCGCCTTTTCCGCGGGCGTGCTGTCGGTGCAGGCGGCCATCGCCGCCGGGCTGCTCGATGTCAGCCAATCGCGCCAGCTGGCCGCCACCGGCAGCCTCTCGGGCGCGATCATCGGCGGGCTGATGTTCGGCGCGGGGATGATCCTCGCGCGCGGCTGCGCCAGCCGCCTGCTGGTGCTGTCGGCCACCGGCAACCTGCGCGCACTGGTGACGGGGCTGGTGCTGACCATCGTCGCGCAATCGGCGCTGCGCGGGGTGCTGTCGCCCGCCCGCGAGGCACTGGCCGCGCTCTGGCTGGTGCCCGGCGGCGAGGCGCGCAGCATCCTGTCGCAGCTTGGCATGAGCCCTCTGGTCGCGGCGGGTCTCGCCGCGCTGGTGCTGATAGCAGGCTTTGCGCTGGCTCTGGCGCGGCATGTGCGGCTGAGCCATGCGATTGCCGGAACGGTTGTCGGGCTGGCCGTGGGGCTGGGCTGGCTGGCGACCTTCATGATTGCGCAAACCTCCTTCGAGGTGATCCCGATCTCCTCGGTCACCTTCACAGGCCCCTCGACCGACACTCTGATGGGGCTCGTGAACAGCACTTCCGTCCCGCTCGGCTTCGGCATCGGGCTGGTGCCCGGGGTGTTCGCGGGCGCGGCGGCGATGGCGCTCGCCACCCGAGAATGGAGGATCGAACGCTTCGGCCCCGACACGCCGATGGAGCGCTACCTGATCGGGGCCGCGCTCATGGGCTTCGGCTCGATGCTGGCGGGGGGCTGCGCGGTGGGCGCGGGCATGTCGGGCGGTGCGATCTTTGCCCTGACCGCCTGGGTCGCCGTGACGGCCATGTGGCTGGGCGCGATGGCCACGCATCTTCTGCTTGCGCGCCCCGCCCGGAGCGCGGTGCCGGGGTAGACGGCCCGACAGGGGTATTTCTGCCAAGAAGAAACCCGGTCATGACAGGGTCGGCTCCGGGATTCTTCTTGGCTCAAATACCCTGCCCGGCTGATGCGCTCACTCCCACTCCATCTGTTCGTAGACGCGGCCCGCATTCTTCGTGGCCAGTTCCTCGAACGTGTCGAGATGGCGGTAGGGCGACTGATCGACGTAATAGGCATCCGCCAGATCGCCGCCCGCATCGAGATGTTCGGCGATGCGCGCGCGCAGGTATTCGAGATAGCCCTTGGTGTAGCGGCGCACCTGATCCATGTTGGTGGGGTGACCGTGGCCCGGGATCACGTAGGTGGCATTCAGCGCCTCGAATTCGGTATCCCAGGTTTCCAGCCAGTCGCGGGTGATCGTCTCGGGAAAGATCGGCAGCATGCGCTCGTGAAAGGCCATGTCGCCGGAAATCACGAGGCTCTGTCCGGGCAGCCAGATCACGATATCGCCGGGGCTGTGGGCGGGGCCGAGATAGCGCGCCTCGATGCGGAAATCGCCCATCTCCAGCGTGTAGGCATCGGCAAAGGTCTCGGTCGGCGGCACCACCTCGGTGCCCTCGGCGCGTTCCCTGGTGACGCGGCGCGCGGTCTCGAGGTCGGTGCCGCCATACTGGGCGATCTCGTGCAGCGCGTCTTCATGGGCGATCACCGGCACGCCCTGTTCCACCCAGTAGGAATTGCCCAGCATGGCGTGGCCCTGGCCGTTCTCGTTGAAGACATGGGTCACGGGCTGATCGGTGATCGCCCTGATTTCCTCGTGCAGCGCGCGGGCGAGGCCGTAGGAGGCGCCGCCATTGATCACC
>CAJXKX010000538.1 GCA_913055965.1 uncultured Roseovarius sp. | reverse complement strand
AGGAATTGTCCGAGCCTCTGGTCCACATGCTCCGCAACTCGATGGATCACGGGCTGGAGTCGAATGACGAGCGCGAGGCGCTGGGCAAGCCGCGCATCGGCCATATCCGCCTCGCCGCCGAACATCGCGGCGAGCGGGTGATCATCACCATCGAGGATGACGGCCGCGGTGTGAACCGCGAACGCGTGCTGGCCAAGGCCCGCGAACGCGGGCTGATCTCGCCCGACGACATCATCAGCCCCGAGGATACCGACATGCTGATCTTCCACCCCGGCTTCTCGACCGCGGCCGAGGTCAGCTCGGTCTCGGGCCGCGGCGTCGGGATGGACGTGGTCAAGAAGAAGATCCTCTCGCTGGGCGGGCGCGTGACCATGGTCAGCACGCCCGGGCAGGGGACGAAATTCACCATCACGCTGCCGCTGACGCTGGCGGTGATGGACGGCATGACCATCGGCGTGGGCGACCAGAAGTACATCCTGCCGCTCTCGACCGTGGTCGAGGCGCTGAACGTGCCGCGCGGCGAAGGCAAGGTCCTGCCTGACGGCACCTGCGTGCTGGAACGCCGCGGCGAATACCTGCCGCTGATGAGCCTGCGCCAGGCGCTGAGCATGCCTGCGCGGGACAGCGACAACGAAATGGCGATCGTGGTCGACACCGAAACCTCGGGCTATGTCGCGCTGACCGTCGACGAGCTGATCGGTCAACGACAGATCGTCCTCAAATCGCTCGAAGCGAATTTCCAGAAGGTCCAGGGCATCTCCGGCGCGACCATCCTGGGCGACGGGCAGGTGGCGCTGATCCTCGACGTGCCCGCGCTGATGCGCCTCGATGGATTCGGACAAGGCAAGGAGATGTTCCATTGACAGTCGCAACCGAAACCGAGATCGCGGGTCTGCCCGCGGGATCGGATGTACGCCAGTACGTGACCTTTCTGGTCGACGACAGCATCTACGGCGTCGACATCAACCTGGTGCGCGAGATCAAGCAGTGGTCGCCCACCACGGTGCTGCCCAATCAGCCGCACTATACCAAGGGGGTTCTGAATCTGCGCGGCACCATCGTGCCGGTGCACGATCTGCGCGCCCGCTTCGGTGTCGGCCTGACAGAGGCGACCGAGACCCATGTGGTCGTCATCGTGCTCATCGGGACCAAGACCGTGGGCATCCTGGTGGACGCGGTCTCCGACATCATCGGGGTGCCGAACGAGGATATCCGGCCGGTACCCGCGGGCCAGTCGATGGGCGACATGTCGGCCATCGGCGGCCTGGTCACCGCGCCGCAGGGGATGGTCGCGCTTCTGGACCTCAACACCCTGTTCCCGAACAACGACGAAACCGAATTCATGTGATCCGCCTGCATGTCACACGCGAGTCTCTCCACGGATCGGGAACCGGCCGAAGAGGCGTTGAGGATGTCGGACCGCGACTTCCAGCGGGTGGCCCGGCGCGTCTCGGACATGGCGGGCATCGTGCTGGAGCCCCACAAGCGGCAGATGATCGTCTCGCGCCTGTCCCGGCGCCTGCGCGCGCTGGAGATGGCGACCATATCGGAGTATCTCGACCACCTGGACGCGGGCCGCGATCCGGACGAGCTTCAGGAGTTCGTCAATACGCTTACGACCAACCTCACATCCTTGTTCCGCGAGGATCATCATTTCCGCCATCTGCGCGACGCTGTGCTGGAGCCCTACGCAAGTGGTCCGCGCGGGCGTCTGCGGATCTGGTCAGCGGGCTGCTCGAGCGGCGAGGAACCCTATTCCATCGGGCTGTGCCTGCTGGACGTGATCGGTGCGATCCCGCCCTACGCCCGCATTCTTGCCAGCGATATCGACACCAAGATGTTGGCGCGCGCCCGTCGGGGACACTACCCGGCCGAGAAATGTGCGACCCTCGACCCGCGTTTCCGGCGTTTCCTCAAGACCGTGCCGCCAGGCGGGGAGGTGTGCATGCCCTCCAGCCTCGTGCAGGCCGTGGCGTTCCGCCGTCTCAACCTTCTCGAGCCGTGGCCCATGCAGGGCAAGTTCGACGCCATCTTCTGCCGTAACGTGATGATCTATTTCAGCCAGTCCACA
>CAJXKX010000537.1 GCA_913055965.1 uncultured Roseovarius sp. | reverse complement strand
CGTGGCGCTGCGCAGGGTGGCGGGCGCGGGCGCGCTCTGCGCCGCCATGCGCGCCCAGGCCCGCGCGAGGATCATCGCGCGCCGCGCCGCCATCTCTTCGGACGGGACGCCGCGCGCGAACCCGCGCAACACCTCCGGTTCCGCCTCGCGCTGCAACGCCTCCGGCACATCCGCGCCCAGCACCGCCTCGAGATAGGCCGCCTCGTCGCCGGTCACGTCAGGCCCATCGCCGCTCGGCCCATTCGGCCACCGCCCCGGTCAGGAAACCGCCCGCCAGAAGCGCACCGATCAAGGTGCCGTCCAGCATCACCAGCCCGTATTCCGCGGCCAGTTCGAACATCCGCGTGAGCCCCTTCATGAAGCCGGTGATCCGCCCGTCGAGCGCCAGCCCCAGCATCTCGTTGAAGCTCTGCACGAACAGCGCCCAGAACACCAGCGCCGCCGTGCCGGTCAGCCCGGCGCTGATCCCGGTGGCATAGCCCAGCCCCAGCCGCCGCCCCGTCACGCGCCAGCCGCAGACGAGGCCGAGCGCGAGATTGACGTAATTGAACCAGCCGAAATTGGTGTCTTCGTCCATCAGCGGGCGGAACAGTTCCGATCCGATCCAGCCCAGCACCCCCAGCCCGATCGCCGCGACGAGCTTGCCGGAGGTGGGCATGGTATCGGTGACGGGCATTCAGCCGGGCCTTGCAAGGGTGATCTGCGTGACATCGCAACTACCGCCTTTGAACGACGCCGCGCAAGAGGCAAGGTAGAAATCCCACATCCGCCGGAACCGCGCGTCAAAGCCCTGCGCGGCGATCTCGGGCCAGGCGGCATCGAACCGCGCGTGCCAGCGCCGCAGCGTCTCGGAATAGCTCTGCCCGAACTCACGCGAGCCCAGCACGTCGAGCCCCGCGCGCGCCACCTCGCGGCGCAGCACCGCCGGCCCGGGCAGCATGCCGCCGGGAAAGATGTATTTCTGGATGAAATCCACGTCGCGCCGGTAGCTCTCGAACCGCGCATCCTCGACCGTGATGATCTGCAGGCAGGCGCGGGCCTGCGGCTTCAGCCGGTCGCGCAGCCCCTCGAAGAACACCGGCCAGTATTTCTCGCCCACCGCCTCGAACATCTCGATGCTGGCCACGCCATCGTAGCGCCCGGTCTCGTCGCGGTAGTCCTGCAGCTTGAGCGTGACCCGGTCCGACAGCCCCGCCCGCGCCATGCGCGCCTGCGCAAAGGCCAGTTGCGCGGGGCTGATGGTCAGCCCCGTCACCCTCAGCCCCCGCTCGCGCGCGGCATATTCGGCAAATCCCCCCCAGCCGCAGCCAATTTCGAGCACATGGTCGCCGGGGCGCACGCCCAGCGCATCCACGAGCGCGGCATACTTGGCCTCCTGCGCCCTTTCGAGGGTCTCGCTGCCGGTCTCGAACAGGGCGCTCGAATAGGTCATCGTGTCGTCCAGCCAGAGCCGGTAGAAATCGTTGCCCAGGTCGTAGTGATACGCGATGTTGCGCCGCGCCTGCTCCTTCGAGTTGCGCTTGAACCAGAATCGGATGCGCTCGTAGACCTGCGCGATCTTCTGGCCCGGATAGCCGTTGTAGATGCCGTCATTGTCATCCGTCAGCAGGTCGAGAAAGGCCTGCAGGTCGGGCGTGGACCACGCCCCGTCCAGATATGCCTCGCAAAAGCCCAGATAGCCCTCGCGCACCAGCCGCGCGAACACGTCCGGGTCGTGAATGTCGATGCGCGCCTCGATGCCGGGCTCGGCACCCTCGGCGCGAAACAGCCGCCCGTCGGGCAGCCCGATATCCAGCCGCCCGGCGCGCATCGCCTGCGCCACTCCGAAGCAGCGCGCGAAATAGCGCGGCAGCCGCGCCTCGCCCTGTGTTGTGCGCCGCGGCGTGTCGTCCTGCGCGAGCCGTGTCTCTGTCACCATGTCCTTCATCATCAGAACTCCCTTGCTTCATAGGCCGCAAGGGCCCGTTTGCGCCCCTCGGCGAGGCCGACCAGCGGGGCGGGGTATGGGTCGTCGGGGGAAAGCCCCCAACGTCTCGGAACAGCGTCGAAGAAGCTCAGCGCCGTGGCGGGCGGG
>CAJXKX010000536.1 GCA_913055965.1 uncultured Roseovarius sp. | reverse complement strand
CGGCCCCCATCTCGGCCAGCATCATCGCGGCGAAGGGTGCCGGCCCCTGCCCCTCGAATTCGACCACGCGCAGCCCTTTCAGCATCGCTCTGCCCTCCTTTTCACGCCCCGCAGCTTAGGACGGCTTTGCCCCGGCGCGCCACCGGGTTACGCTGCGCCCGAGGAAACGGAGGAGAGACCGACATGAAGATGTCCGACAGCCGCGACATCGCCGCCGACCGCGCGACGGTCTGGGCGGCGTTGCTGAGCCCGGAGGCGCTGAAGGAATGCGTGCCCGGCGCGCAGGAGGTGACCGGCACCCCCGAGGACGGGTTCGAGGCGGTGGTGACCCAGAAGGTCGGCCCCGTAAAGGCCACGTTCAAGGGATCGGTCACGCTCAGCGACATGGTCGAGCCCGAGAGCCTGACGCTCAGCGGCGCGGGCAAGGGCGGGGCCGCGGGCCATGCCAAGGGCAGCGCGGCGGTGCGGCTCGAAGAGATCGAGGGCGGCACGCGGCTGCATTACGATGTCGAGGCCAGCGTCGGCGGCAAACTGGCGCAGCTTGGCAGCCGCATCGTCGACGGGTTCGCCAAGAAGATGGCGGATCAGTTCTTTGCCCGGCTCGAGGCGGCGGTCGTCCCCCCCGAGGAGGCCCCGGAGCAAGACACCGACAGCGCCGAGGGCGATGCGCCGAAAAAGGGCTGGTTCCGCCGGATGATGGGCTGACGCCCCGCCCGGTCCGCTCAGTCCGCGCCGCCCGCGTTGCGCGAGACCTGCGGCGCGCGCGACCCGCCTGCGATCACGCGCGCGATGCGGTCCGCGATGGCGCGGCTGCCCTTGAACGAGGGATGGATGCGGTCCGCCGCGTGATAGCTCAGATCGCCATGCGGGACCATGTCGGCCAGCGGCAGGAAATGCACCCCCGCATCCAGCCCCGCCAGCCGCGCGAGGCGGGCGTCGAGCGCATCGCCCTCGTCGGCGCAATGCTCGATCGGCGAGCCGCTGCCGGGTGTGCGCATGTAGCCCACCAGCAGCACCTGCGCCCCGTCCCGGCGCATCCGCGAGGCCAGGCCCGGGATCACGCCGCGGCGTCCATCCTCGGAAATCATGCGATCCATCTTGCGCTCGCAGCGGTTGCAGCCGCAGCCGAGCCACAGATCATTGCCGCCGCCCGCGAGCACCACCCAGTCCCAGTCGCCGCCGTGATACTGCTTGGCGATGTTCATGCCGAGCGCGCCCGATATGGGCAGGCGGTAGAGATAGCGCGCCCCGCCTATCGAATTGTCCACGAGATGCGCCCCGAGCGCGCTGCGCAGCCGCGTGCCCACCGAGCCGCCCGCCAGCTTGTGCATGGCGAAAAGCGAATCACCCATCACGAGGATGCGCGGCCCGGCCTGCCCCCCGGCATGGGCCAGCCCCGCAGGCACGGCAAACAACAGGAAAAAAGCGGTCAGGACACGCGCGAGCATGGTATCTCCCACAGATCGGATCGGTCCCACCCACCCCCGATATAGCAAAGCCGCCGCGCCTTGTCGCGCCCGAAGCGCGCACAGACTGTTTCCGGATCGGGCCTGCGCGTCTGCGCACAGACGGGTCGCCGCCCGCGCCGCTTGCAGCGCCGCGCCAGCCGTCTAGGTTGCCATCGAAGCCGGAAGGGAGAGGCGGAGATGGCCGCGATCGTCGAGGTCGAGAACCTCACCAAGACCTACAAGGGCGGATTCACGGCGCTCGGCGGCGTGTCGCTCGCCATCGAGCGGGGAGAAATCCTCGCGCTGCTCGGCCCCAACGGCGCGGGCAAGACCACGCTCATCTCGGCGCTCTGCGGCATCACCACTCCCTCGGGCGGCACCGCCCGAATCGGCGGGCACGACATCGCGCGCGACTGGCGCAAGGCACGGCATCTGGTGGGGCTCGTGCCGCAGGAGGTGGCGCTCGAGCCGTTCGAGAAGGTCATCAACACGGTGCGTTTCTCGCGCGGGCTCTTCGGCAAGGGGCGCGACGACGCGCTGGTCGAGCGCGTGCTGCGGCAGCTTTCCCTCTGGGACAAGCGGCACGCGCGCACCCGCGAGTTGTCCGGCGGGATGAAGCGGCGGGGG
>CAJXKX010000535.1 GCA_913055965.1 uncultured Roseovarius sp. | reverse complement strand
CGGCGGGGGCCTATGCGCCCCCGCATCAGCGGGCGGTGGCGCTTGGCGCGGGGGCGGATCTCGTGTCGGTCGCCTTGCGCGAGATGGCGGCGGAGGAGGACGAGGCCCCGGGATTCTACGCCACCTGCGCCGAGCGAGGGGTAGCGGTGCAGCATATCCTATACGATGCGGCGGATTTCGACCTGCTGGCGCGGCTGGTGCCGGAGGCGCTGCGCGTGGCGGCGGGGCTGCAGCTGATCTTCGTTCTGGGGCGCTACAGCGACGTGCAGGAAAGCGATGCGCGTGACCTTGCGCCGTTCCTTGAGCGGCTGGCGGCGCGGGAGGCCCCCGCCGACTGGGCGCTCTGCGCGTTTGGCCGGGCCGAAACCGACTGTCTGCGCGCCGCGCATGCGGCGGGCGGCAAGCTGCGGGTCGGGTTCGAGAACAGCCTGTGGCACGCGGATGGCTGCGTGGCCCGCGATAACGCCGAGCGGGTTCGGGCGGTGGTGGAGGCGTGTGGTCTGGGATAGGGGATGGATGGTCTGTTCCTGCCATTCGCCATCCACCCCGCGCGGAACAAGGCGTGCTTGCACGCCGCCGCGCGAGCGCCCGACCGCCCGGACGGGCGGGCGCTTTTGCAACGTCGCAAACCCGCGCAATCGTTGAAGTATGCGGCACCATAAAGCGCGCCGCACAACCGTAGCAGCGCCCACCCGCGGTCGGGCGCTCGCGCGGCTCACTGCCAAACCGGCAACATCCCCTTCAGACCAGAACCACCCCTCACAGCGCCGCTTCAACCCGCGCCCACTCCGCCTCTGTCCCGGCGAGGCCAAGGCGAAGCCAGTGGCGCGAATAGGGAAAGATGCGCGACCAGATGCGATGGCGGGCAAGATGCTCCTGCGCGGCCGCCGCATCGGGCGTGGCATAGGTGCGAAAGAGCGGCGTGCCCCCCACCAGCGACCAGCCCGCGCGTGTGGCCAGCGCATCGAGCCGGGCGGCGTCGCGGCTGAGGCGGGCGGTGGTCTCGGTCTGCCACGCGGTGTCCGTCAGCGCGTGCAGCGCCACCTCGATCGCGGGGCCGGAGACGGGCCAGGGCCCGGCCATGTCGGCGAGGGTGCGGGCGATGCCATCGGAGGACAGCGCAAAGCCGAGGCGCAGCCCGGCGAGCCCGTAGAACTTGCCGAAGGAGCGCAGGACGAGGATGTTTCCGGGCCCGTCATGCAGGCGCGGCGCAAGCGACAGGGCGGGTTCGGGGTCGGCGAAGCTTTCGTCCACCACCAGAAGCCCGACATGCGCCGCAAGCGCGGCGAGGCGGGCGGGATCGTGGCGCGTGCCGTCGGGGTTGTTGGGGTTCACCACCACGGCGCAATCGGCCCCGGCAAGGGCATCAAGCTGTGGCACCTCTTCCACCGTCCAGCCATGGGCGCGCAGCGCGGCGGCGTGCTCGTTATAGGTGGGCGACAGCACCCGGGCGAGGCCCGAAGCCATCAGATGCGGCACCGCCTGTATCCCCGCCTGCGCACCGGCGAGCGGCGTGACATGCGCGCGCGTGCCATAGCAGGCGGCGGCGGCGTCGCGCAGGGCGGCCATGTCGCTGCGGGTCGGCAGGGCGGCGAGCGCGCGGGGCGACAGCGGCGGGACGGGATAGGGCACCGGGTTGATGCCGGTGGAAAGGTCGAGCCACTCCCCGGCCGTCCCGCCGAAGCGGCGCCGCGCGGCGTCGGGATCGCCACCGTGATCGCGTTGCATGCTGTCCATGCCGCCTTAGACCAGCCAGAGCGCCCCGAGCGCAAGCGCCAGAAGCGCCATCGCGCGGGCATAGAGCGCCAGCGCCCGGCGCATCGCGGCGGCACCGGGATCGGGGGCGGTGCCGTTGAGCCAGGGCTCGTCGCTGACATGGGAGCCATAGGCGCGCGGACCCGACAGGCGCACGCCCAGCGCGCCTGCCATCGCGGCCTCGGGCCAGCCCGCGTTGGGCGAGCGGTGGCGGCGCGCGTCACGGAGCATCACCCGCAGGGCGCAGGCAGTGCGGCGCGGCGCGGCGAGGGCAAAGAGCAGCCCGGTCAGCCGCGCCGGGATCAGGTTGGCCAGGTCATC
>CAJXKX010000534.1 GCA_913055965.1 uncultured Roseovarius sp. | reverse complement strand
CGCACCGTGATCGGCATCGAGCTGCCCAATGATCAGCGCGAAAAGGTGCTTCTGCGCGAACTTCTGGCCGGCCGTGACTACGGCGAGAGCCGCCACAGCCTGCCGCTGGCGCTGGGCAAGGACATCGCCGGCGAACCGGTGGTGGTGAACCTCGCCCGCATGCCCCACCTGCTGATCGCCGGCACCACCGGCTCGGGCAAGTCGGTGGCGGTGAACACGATGATCATGAGCCTGCTCTACCGGCTTTCGCCCGACGAATGCCGGCTGATCATGATCGACCCCAAGATGCTGGAACTCAGCGTCTATGACGGCATCCCGCATCTGCTGTCGCCCGTCGTGACCGACCCGAAAAAGGCCGTGGTCGCGCTCAAATGGGTGGTGGCGGAAATGGAGGACCGCTATCGCAAGATGTCCAAGATGGGGGTGCGCAACATCGACGGCTATAACGGCCGCGTGGACGAGGCACTGAAAAAGGGCGAGATGTTCAGCCGCACGGTGCAGACCGGATTCGATGACGAGACCGGCGACCCGGTGTTCGAGACCGAGGAATTCGCGCCCGAGCGGATGCCCTATATCGTGGTGATCGTCGACGAGATGGCCGACCTGATGATGGTCGCGGGCAAGGAGATCGAGGCCTGTATCCAGCGGCTGGCGCAGATGGCGCGGGCCTCCGGCATCCACCTCATCATGGCCACGCAGCGCCCGTCGGTCGATGTCATCACCGGCACGATCAAGGCCAATTTCCCCACGCGGATCAGCTTTCAGGTGACGTCGAAGATCGACAGCCGCACCATCCTGGGCGAGCAGGGGGCCGAGCAGCTTCTGGGGATGGGCGACATGCTCTACATGGCAGGCGGCGGGCGGATCACCCGCTGTCACGCGCCCTTCGTGTCGGACGAGGAGGTCGAGGAGGTGGTGAGCCACCTCAAGGCCTGGGGCCCGCCCGAATACGTGGGCAGCGTGCTGCAGGGCCCCGATGACGACACCGCCGACGCCATCGACGCCAAGCTTGGGCTGGCCACCGGCGGCAATACCGACGGCGAGGACGCGCTCTACGATCAGGCGGTGGCGATCGTGGCCAAGGACCGCAAATGCTCGACCTCCTACATCCAGCGCAAGCTGGCCATCGGCTACAACAAGGCCGCGCGGCTGGTCGAGCAGATGGAGGACGAGGGCGTGGTCAGCGCCGCCAACCACGTGGGCAAGCGCGAGGTGCTGGTGCCCGAGCCGCAATAGCCCCGTCGGCGCGGCGCGCGGGCGCGGGCGCAAATTTTCCGCCCCGCGCAGGTGCAATCCGGCGCGGGGCGTCTTATCTCGTGAGGCATGAAACAGATGCGTATCCTGACGATCCCCGCCTTTCTCGTGGCGATGGCGCTGCCCGCCGCGGCGGAAAAGCTGTCGCTTGGTGAAATCTCGGCCTATCTCGACGACCTGCGCAGCGCGCAGGGGCAGTTCACGCAGGTCAACGAGGACGGCTCGATCAGCACCGGGCGCATCCTGCTCAAGCGTCCGGGGCGTGTGCGTTTCGAATACGACCCGCCCGAAGAGGCGCTGGTGGTGGCCGATGGCGACACGGTGGGCATCGTCGACCCGCGCTCGAACGAAAAGCAGGGCTATCCGCTCGACCGCACGCCGCTCAAGATCATCCTGGCGCGCAATGTCGATCTGACGCGCGAACGGATGGTGGTGGGGCATGCGAGCGACGGGGTGACCACCACGGTGCGCGCGCAGGACCCCGAGCACCCGGAATATGGCAGCATCGACCTCGTCTTCACCGCCGACCCGGTGGAATTGCGGCAATGGATCGTCAACGATGCCAATGGCGGCAGCACCACGGTGATCCTGGGCGAACTGCGCCGCGACGTGCAACTGGCCGACGAGAAATTCGTCATCCCCGGCACCCGCACCACCCCGCGCATCGAGCCCTGAGCGCCGCGCGCCCGCGCGGCGGGCCTCAGACCAGCCCGCGCCCGGCGCGGCACGAGGCAAGCTGCGCGCGGTAGCGCTCGGCGCGCGCGCCCACCTCGGCCGAGACGCGCAACAGCCAGGGCTTGGTGTCGTGGTTGCCGCGGGCAAAGCCGGTGCGCCCCT
>CAJXKX010000533.1 GCA_913055965.1 uncultured Roseovarius sp. | reverse complement strand
CCCAGCCAGTCCGCCAGGTCCGTCGCGGTGGAAAAGCCCGAGGCCGCCGCCGCCTCCAGGTTGCCGCGCTGCGCCGCCATGTCGCGCACCATGCCTTCCATCGCCGCCAGCGCCAGCATCAGGTTGTCGGCGGCGTCGAAGACCTGCTCCTTGTCCTCCTGCATGTCCTTGGAATAGGCCAAGGGCAGCCCCTTCATCACCATCATCAGCGCCACATTGGCCCCGAAAATCCGCCCCACCTTGGCGCGGATCAATTCCGCCGCGTCGGGGTTCTTCTTCTGCGGCATGATGCTCGACCCGGTGGAGAACCGATCCGACAGGGCGACAAAGCGGAACTGCGCCGAGGACCAGATCACCAACTCCTCGGCGAAGCGGCTGAGATGCATGGCGCAGATGCTGGCCATGCCGAGGAATTCCAGCGCGAAATCGCGGTCGCTGACGGCGTCGAGGCTGTTCGCGCAGGGCCGGTCGAACCCAAGCGCCCGCGCCGTCATCTCGCGATCAATCGGAAAGGACGTTCCGGCCAGCGCCGCCGCGCCCAGGGGGCATTCGTTCATCCGCGCGCGGGCATCGCGCACCCGGCTCAGATCACGCCCGAACATCTCGACATAGGCCATCATGTGATGGCCCCAGGTCACCGGCTGCGCGGTCTGCAAATGGGTGAAGCCCGGCATCACCCAGTCCGCCCCCGCCTCCGCCTGTGCCACGAGCGCGCGCATCAGCGCCACCAGCGCGCCGTCGGCGGCATCCAGTTGATCGCGCACCCAGAGGCGGAAATCCGTCGCCACCTGATCATTGCGGCTCCGCCCCGTGTGCAGCCGCCCGGCGGCGGGGCCCACCACGTCCTTGAGCCGCGCCTCCACGTTCATGTGGATATCCTCGAGCGCCGCCGAGAATACGAAATCCCCCCCCTCGATCTCTGACAAGACCGTGAGAAGCCCTTCCCTCATCGCCTCGGCATCCTTATCACTGATGATGCCCGTGGCCGCGAGCATCGCGGCATGGGCGCGCGATCCGGCGATGTCCTGCGCCGCGAGCCGCTTGTCGAACGAGATCGAGGCATTAATTGCCTCCATGATCGCGTCCGGTCCGGCGGCAAAGCGGCCGCCCCACATCTGGTTCGAGGTCGTGTCGGTCATCTTGCGCGGCCCTTTGGAGGGAAATCATGAAACGTCGTCTCGGGATCGTCCTTTATATGGCCCTCGCGCTCGGTGCAAATGCCGCGGCGGCCGATACCGCCGCGCTCGAGGCGCTGCGCGAGGGAGACATGAAGAAACTCATGTTCCACTCCGCCCCCGCGCCCGCCCCGCAGGTGGAATTCGAGCGCGAGGACGGCTCGGCGGCCACGCTCGCCGACTACCGGGGCAAGCATGTCGTGCTCAATTTCTGGGCCACGTGGTGCGCGCCCTGCCGCGAGGAAATGCCGATGCTGTCGAACCTGCAGGCAGAGATGGGCGGGGACGATTTCGCCGTCGTCACCATCGCCACGGGCCGCAACCCGCCCCCGGCGATGAAGACCTTCTTCGACGAGATCGGCGTCGACAACCTGCCCCTCCACCGCGACCCCAAGAGTGCGCTCGCCCGCCAGATGGGCGTATTCGGCCTGCCCATCACGGTGATCCTCGACCCGCAAGGAAACGAGATCGCCCGCCTGCAAGGCGACGCGCATTGGGATAGCGACAGCGCGAAGGCGATTGTTGCCGCGTTGATTGACGGGGGTGGGGGGAGTTGAGGCTCCTCCAGCCTCATAGTCGCCCAGCCCTTCCGTTTTCTTGAAAAGAAAACGATCCGGACCCTTTGAAAGGGTCCGCCCCCTTCTATACCGCAGGATAGTGGCGCACCCTCGCAGCTTGGTCCATCATCGGGGCACTCACTCACGGTTCACCCGCCCGGCCCCCGCCACTCACCGCCCGGGGCCGGGCGCCCCGCCGACCCCCGCCTCGTCAAAGCTCGCCATGCCGGAGTGACAGGCCAGCGCCGCGCGCACAACGCCGATGGCCAGCGCCGCACCCGTCCCCTCGCCCAGCCGCAGCCCCAGCGACAGCAGCGGCACCTTGCCCAGCCGGTCGAGCAGCCGCGCGTGCCCCGGCTCG
>CAJXKX010000532.1 GCA_913055965.1 uncultured Roseovarius sp. | reverse complement strand
TGACCCGCCGCGCGGCGGGCCGCCATCCGCGGCAACGCGGCGGATTGCGCGGATGCGCCCCGGGCGGTAAGACAACCTGACCAATTCCCGGAGTGCCGCCCATGCCCGTCATCACCTGCATCGACGATTTCAAGCCCCTCTACCGCCGCCGCGTGCCGAAGATGTTCCACGATTACGCGGAATCCGGCAGCTGGACCGAGCAGACCTTTCGCGAGAACACCTCCGATTTCGCGCGGCTGCTGCTGAAACAGCGGGTGGCCATCGACATGACCGGGCGCAACCTCGCCTCCACCATGATCGGGCAGGACGTGGCGATGCCGGTGGGCCTCGCACCCGTGGGGCTGACGGGGATGCAATTCGCCGATGGCGAGATCAAGGCGGCGCGGGCGGCGGAGAAGTTCGGCGTGCCCTTCACGCTCTCGACGATGTCGATCTGCTCGATCGAGGACGTGGCCGAGAACACGGAAAAGCCGTTCTGGTTCCAGGTCTATACGCTCAAGGACGACGATTTCATGCAGCGCCTGTTTGATCGGGCGAAGGCCGCGAAATGCTCGGCGGCGATGATCACCGTCGATCTGCAGATGCTGGGTCAGCGGCACAAGGACCTCAAGAACGGCCTTTCGGCGCCGCCCAAGCTGACCGTCAGATCCATCGCCGACATGATGACCAAGGTACAGTGGGGCCTGGGCATGCTGGGCACGAAGCGGCGCAGTTTCGGCAATATCGTGGGGCACGCCAAGGGCGTGACCGATCCCTCTTCGCTGTCGGCCTGGACGGCGGAGGCGTTCGATCAGGCGCTGGACTGGGACCGCATCCGCGTGTTCCGCAAGATGTGGGACGGCCCGCTCATCATCAAGGGGATCATGGACGCGCGCGACGCGCTCGAGGCGCTGAACGTGGGGGCCGATGCCATCATCGTGTCGAACCATGGCGGGCGGCAACTCGACGGCGCGCTGTCGTCGATCCGCGCGCTGCCCGCGATCATGGACGCGGTGGGCGACCGCATCGAGGTGCATCTCGACAGCGGCATCCGCTCGGGGCAGGACGTGCTCAAGGCGCTCGCGCTCGGGGCGCGCGCCGCCTATGTCGGGCGCGCCTTCGTCTACGGGCTGGGGGCCATGGGCGAGGCGGGCGTGACCCGCGCGCTCGAGATCATCCGAAAGGAACTCGACACCACGATGGGCCTTTGCGGGCGGCGCGACGTGCACGATCTGGATCGCGACGTGCTGCTTATCCCGCGCGATTTCGCGGGCGACTGGGCGTAGCGCCGGGCGGCGCGTGCCGCGACAGGGGTATTTTTGCCAGGAAGAATGCCCGGGCGCGGCGTTTTGGGCCTTTTCAAGCGCGGGTTCGTGGTCTATCAGCGCGGCTTCACGCGGGGTGACAGCCTTGGAGGCACCCCGCCTTTTGCCAAGGAGAGACAACATGGCTGGAGAAATTCCTGATCTTCACGCCCAGGAACGCACGGGGACAGGCAAGGGCGCCGCTCGTGCCGTGCGCCGCGCGCACCTCGTTCCGGGGATCGTATTCGGCGGCGACCGCGACCCGCTGCCCATCCAGATGCCCTATAACGAGCTGATCAAGCGGCTCCGCAAGGGGCGGTTCAAATCGACCCTGTTCAACCTCAAGGTCGATGGCCACGAGGATGTGCGGGTGATCTGCCGCGACGTGCAGCGCGACGTGGTCAAGGACCTGCCGACGCATGTCGATTTCATGCGCCTGCGCCGCACCACCAAGATCAACCTCTTCATCCACGTGGAATTCGAGGGCGAGGAAGAGTGCAAGGCGCTGCGCAAGGGCGGCGTGCTGACCGTGGTGCGCCCCGAGATCGAGCTCGTGGTGACGGCGGGCGACATCCCCGAGAAGATCACCGTGGACCTGACCAAGCTGGAGAATATCGGCGATACGCTGACGATTTCCATGGTCGACCTGCCCGAGGGCACTAAGCCGACGATCGAGCGCGATTTCGTGATCTGCAACATCTCGGCCCCCTCCGCGCTGCGCAGCCAGGAGGATGACAGCGAGGACGAGGCCGCCGAGACCGAAGACGAGGCCGAGGCCTGATCCGCGCGCGTCGGACCGGATGACACAGGGACGGG
>CAJXKX010000531.1 GCA_913055965.1 uncultured Roseovarius sp. | reverse complement strand
CCCGCCGCCACAGCATCGGCCACCTGCTTCCGCACCACCTCGGCAAAGCGCACGTTGGCCATCGGCCCAAGCGTGGTCGCCTGCTCCAGCGGGTTGCCCAGCTTCAGCGCCTTCACCCAGGCCAGCGCCTTCTCCACGAAGGCGTCGTAAAGGCTCTCGTGCACGTAGATCCGCTCGATCCCACAGCACGACTGGCCACTGTTGAAGAACGCGCCGTCCGCCAGCTGCACCGCGGCGTGCTCCAGGTCCGCGTCGGCGCGGACGTAGGCGGGATCCTTGCCGCCCAGCTCCAGGCCGACCTCGATGAAGCGCTCGGCCGCGGCCCGCTTGACGGCGCGCCCGCCGGGCACGGACCCGGTGAAATGGACGTAGCCGATGCGCGGATCGCCGATGACGTCCGCGACCGCGTCGTGGCTCAGGTGCAGCGGCTGGATCACGCCCTCCGGCACGCCCGCCGCGTGGAAGGCGGCGGCCATCCGCTCGGCCACCAGGGGCGTCTGGGCCGCGTGCTTCAGCACGACGGCGTTGCCCGCCAGCAGGGCGGGCACGACCGCGTTGACCGCGGTCAGGAACGGGTAGTTCCACGGCGCCAGCACCAGCACCACGCCGATCCCGATAATGCTCGCCTGCGCACCCAGAACCCACAGCAGGGCGATGGCCGCCACCGGCAGCACCACCTGCATCCCCAGCGTGACCCCCAGATACCCCGGCAGCGCCCGGCGGCCGGGAAAGGCCGCGCGCATCTCTACCCTCAGCGTCGCGAGGAACAGCAGAAAGACGATCATAGGAAAGATGAGCGGCGTCATCATCCGCGCAAGCCCCGGTGCCAGCGCCCCCACGACAAGCCCCGCAACCAGCACCAGCCGCCCGTACCGCGCGAGCGCCGCGAGCGCCCCGCTCACACCGCCGCCGCGCCGCGTGCCGCCTGATCGTAACAGCCGGACAACGCCCGCAGGAGTGCGGCCAGCCGCGACATCTCGGCCCGGTCGAGGCCCAGCTGCTCGACCGAGCGCACCAGCAGTTCCTCGCGCACACGGCCATAACGGGTGCAGTAATCGGCCCCCGCTTCGGTGATGGTGACGGTCTTTTCCTTGCCCTTGCGCCCGGTCTCGACAAGGCCCGCGCGCTCCAGCTTCTTGACCGCATAGCTGACGAGGTGGGTATCCTCGACATTCAGCACGAGGCAGATATCGGCAAGGCTCTTGGGCCGGTCGCGGTGATGCACCAGATGGACGACCAGCACCTCGAGCGGAGCAAGCCCGGGCATGCCTGCGGCAGTCATGCAGCGCGACATCCAGCGCTGAAAGGCATGGTTGGCCATGGTCAGCGCGAATTCCATCTCCGACAGTTCCGGCAGGCCGGAATTGGCGAGATGCGCCGAGGACACGACCGGCCCCGGCCTCAGCGGGCGAGCATCGTCTGCGGGATCCATAGGGCGATCTCCGGGAAGAGGGTCAGGATTGCGGTGGCCAGCACCAGGAGCAGAAAGAACGGAAACGCGTGGCGCGCGATCTCGAAAATGCCGCGCCCGGTGATGGATTGCAGCACGAAGAGGTTGAACCCCACCGGCGGCGTGATCTGGCTCATCTCCACCACCAGCACGAGGAAGATGCCGAACCAGATGGGGTCGATCCCGGCGGCCAGCACCATCGGCAGGATCACGGATGTGGTCAGCACGACGATGGAAATCCCGTCGAGGAACATCCCCAGCACGATGAAGAACACCACCAGCGCGGCCAGCAGCATGTTGGCGGAATAGCCCTGCTCGCCGATCCAGGCGGCGAGGGCGCGGGGGATGCCGGTATAGCCCATGGCGACGGTCAGGAACGCCGCGCCCGCGAGGATGAAGGCGATCATGCAGGTGGTGACCGTGGCTCCGCGCAGCGCGCCCCAGGTGCTCTCCCAGTCGAGCGAGCCGCCAAGCGCGGACAGGATCAGCGCGCCCAGCACCCCCACCACCGCCGCCTCCGTGGGCGAGGCGAGGCCCGCGTAGATCGAGCCGATCACGGCCACGATCAGCAGGATCGTGGGCCCCAGCAGGACCACGGCACGCAGCTTCTCGGCCCAGGTGGTCGCGGGCTCGGTCGCGGGCATCCGGTCGCGGTGCATC
>CAJXKX010000530.1 GCA_913055965.1 uncultured Roseovarius sp. | reverse complement strand
GCGCGAGGTGCTCGCGATCTCGTTCAACGATGACGACACGATCGCCAATATCGAGAGATTCGGGCTGGAAGACGGGCAGGTCGTGCCGCTGTCGCGCCGCGTGACCGACACGTCGGTGATCCGCAACGGCTTCCTGCGGCAGCTGCTGAGCAATATCGGTGCGATCAATCCCGAACAGCTGTTCGGCGAATAGCGCGGCGGCGCTGTCGTGGCGCTGTCACGCATCTCGTGCAAGGATGCGCCGACGGGCGCGCGGCGGGGCGTGGAGACGGCGGCATGAGGGACATCCGGCAGGGCGGCCATGTGGCGCGGCTGGCGCGCGGGCCCCGGGACGTGGCACGGGCGCAGGCGCTGCGCGCCGAGGCATTTCTGGGTGACGCGGCGGGGCGCGATGCGGATGCGCATGACGCCGAGTGCCTGCACGTTCTGGTCGAGGAGGCCGCGGGCGGGCGGCTCGTCTGCTGTTTCCGGGTGCTGCTGCTGGAGGACGGTGCGGGGATCGCCCGCAGCTATTCCGCGCAGTTCTACGAATTGTCGGCGCTGGCGGCCTTCGAGGGGCGGATGGCCGAGATGGGCCGGTTCTGCATCCGTCCGGGGCTGGGGACCGATCCGGATATCCTGCGGCTGGCCTGGGCGGCGATGACGCGGCTGGTGGACGATCACGGCGTGGCGATGCTGTTTGGCTGTTCGTCCTTCAAGGGGGTCGAGGCCGAGCCTTATCTCGATGCCTTCGCCGTGCTGGGGGCGCGGCATCTGGCGCCGCGGCGCTGGTGGCCGCGGGTCAAGGCACCCGCAGTGTTCCGGTTTGCCGAGCGGCTCAAGCGGCACCGCCCCGACCTGAAGGCGGCGATGCGGCACATGCCGCCGCTCTTGCGCACCTACCTGATGATGGGCGGCTGGGTGAGCGATCACGCGGTGATCGACCGGCAGATGGGCACGCTGCACGTCTTTACCGGGGTCGAGATCGGGGCCATCCCGGCGGCGCGGGCGCGGATGCTGCGGGCGCTGGCGGGCTGAGGCTTGACGACGGGCAGGCCGCGGGATAGCGGGCCTGCATGGCACGCGCACCGCTTCTGCAACTCTCCGACATCTCGCTGACCTTCGGCGGGGCGCCGCTGTTCTCCGACCTGTCGCTGGTGGTGCAGCCGGGCGACCGGGTGGCGCTGGTTGGGCGCAACGGCTCGGGCAAATCGACGCTGATGAAGGTGATGGCGGGGCTGGTGGAGCCCGACCGGGGCTCGCGCGTGGTGCCGCCGGGGGTGAGCGTGGGCTACATGGAGCAGGAGCCCGCGATGGAGGGCTTCGCCACGCTGGGCGATTT
Source organism: uncultured Roseovarius sp. (assembly GCA_913055965.1). Lineage (GTDB taxonomy): Bacteria > Pseudomonadota > Alphaproteobacteria > Rhodobacterales > Rhodobacteraceae > Roseovarius. Next base: position 789 of record CAJXKX010000530.1, on the reverse strand, counting down.
CGCGGCGAGCGCGCTCGACCCGGGCGAGGAATACCGGGTGGAGATGGCGGGCGAGGGGCTGAAATTCGACCCCGCGCGCCCGGTGGCGACCGCCTCGGGCGGCGAGCGGCGGCGCGCGGCGCTGGCCAAGCTGATGGCCGAGGCGCCCGACCTGATGCTGCTCGACGAGCCGACGAACCATCTCGATATCGAGGCGATCGCATGGCTGGAAGAGCAGCTCAAGGCCACGCGCAAGGGCTTTGTCCTGATCAGCCACGACCGCGCGTTCCTGCGTGAGCTTAGCCGTGCAACCCTCTGGATAGACAGGGGAATGACGCGCAGACAGGAACGCGGATTCGCGCATTTCGAGGAATGGCGCGACAAGGTCTGGGAAGAAGAGGACCAGCAGCGCCACAAGCTCGACCGCAAGATCAGGGCCGAGGCCCGCTGGGCCGTCGAAGGCATCAGCGCGCGGCGCAAGCGCAACCAAGGACGGGTGCGCGCGCTGCAGGCGCTGCGCGAGGAGCGGCGCAGCCAGATCAAGCGGCAGGGCACGGCGGCGATGGCGCTGGAGCAGGGCCCCAACTCGGGCCGCAAGGTGATCGAGGCTAAAGATATTTCAAAGGCTTACGACAACAAGCTCATCCTGCGGCCGTTCAGCCTGCGGATCATGCGGGGCGAGCGGGTGGCCTTTGTCGGGCCCAATGGCGTGGGCAAGACGACGCTCTTGAAGATGCTGATGGGCGAGGTCGCGCCCGACAGCGGCACGGTGACCCACGGCACCAACCTTGTGCCCGCGGTGTTCGATCA
>CAJXKX010000529.1 GCA_913055965.1 uncultured Roseovarius sp. | reverse complement strand
GTAATTGGCGTTGCGCGGCTCCATCCCCCAGACCTCTTTCAGCCGGGCGCGGAAGGCCGGATCGTCCAGCCCCGCCTCGCCGCCGAAGAGACCCAGTTGCAGCCCGAGGTCGCGAGGCGTGAGGTCGGGGAAACGCTCGGCGATGACACGCTCCAGCACCGCAGGGTAGGAGGGCGTGCAGGAAATCGCGGTGATGCCCACCTCGCGGATGGTGCGCACCAGCAGATCGGTCGCGCCCACGCCGAAGGGCACGACCAGCGCGCCGGTGGCCTGAAGCGTCATGTGGTCGGTGAGGCCGCCCATCCACATCTGGTAATTGAGGCAATGCACCACCGTGTGATCGGGCGTCAGCCCGGCGGAGGACTGGCAGCGCCCGCCCACGGCCTCGGTCACCGCGCAGTCGCGCGCCGAGAGCGCGAGGTTCATCGCCTGTCCGGTGGTGCCCGAGGTGCGGTGCAGGCGCACCGCGTCGGCGCGCGGGGCGGCCATGTAATGCCCGAAGGGCGGGTGATCGGCCTGCGCCACGCGCAGCTGCGCCTTGTCCGACAGGGGCAGGGCGGGCAGGTCTGCCAGGTCGGCGGGCGGGGCCGCGCCCTGCCAAAGGTCCTTGTAGAAGGTCGAATTGCGGGCAACGTAATCGCCCTGAACGGCCCAGGCGGCGGCCTGATGCGCGCGCAGCTGGTCGGGGCTGGCGAATTCGGCTTGGTCGAGCAGGCTCATGGCTGCAATCCCCGTTCCCAGAGGGGGGTGAGCGTGGCGATCACCGCCGCGCGGTCGTTCGACACCGCGACCAGCCCCGGCTCGGCCGAGAGGTACAGGCCCGAGAGATAGGCATCGGTCATGCCACCAAGCGCATAGGCGCGGCGCGTGAGTTCCGCCTCGGAGGGCGTCTCCTGCCCGGCTGTGGCATGGCGGCGGCGGGTGGCGCGGACCACGGTGGCGATCCAGTCGCGGTTGAGCCGGTGAAAGGCCGCGCGCGCCGCCGGGAAGGCGTCGAGATGGTGGACGAGGCATTTCATCAGTCCGCGATTGGCCGCGAAAAGATCGACATAGGCCTCGGTCGCGGCGCGCATGGGCGCGTCGGGGTGGCTGCGGCCCGCCGCGATCATGCGGGTTTGCAGGAACGAGGCAAAGCCCTGCAGCACCTCGTCGAGCAGCTGCGCCTGATCGGGGAAATAGAGGTAGAAGGTGCCGTTCGCCACGCCCGCGCGCCCGCAGATCGCGGCGATGGTCAGATCGCGCGGCGCGGTGCGGTCCAGCAGGTGACAGGCGGCGATGCGGATGGCCTGCGCGGTGCGCTGCCCCTTGGGCAGGCCCTCGGCCTGCGCCGCGAGGGCCTGCGGATAGCCGGGCGCATCCTGCGGCACGGGGTGGGGTCGTGGAGCGGGGGGCATGGGCGCCTCGAATATGAAACTGAACTCATATTCATTTTATTGGTCCGGCTTGTCAAGCGGGTGGGTGACAGGGGCGGGAGATCGCCGCTTGCGCGGGGATGACGCGGAGCGGGGCCCCGATTAACCCCTCTCGTGGAAGAAATCGTAGAGTTTCCGGGCGAGCGCATCCGACACGCCCTCCACCGCCTTGAGATCGGCGAGGTTGGCGCGGCTCACCGCCTTGGCGCTGCCGAAATGCGCCAAGAGCGCGCGCTTGCGCGCGGCGCCCACGCCCGGCACCTCGTCGAGCGGCGTGGCGGAGATGGACTTGGCGCGCTTGGCGCGATGCGTGCCGATCGCGAAGCGGTGCGCCTCGTCGCGCAGGCGCTGGATGAAATAGAGCACCGGATCGTTGTGGCGCAGCGCCATCGGGTGCTTGCCAACGCGGTGGAATTCCTCCTTGCCGTGGTCGCGGTCCACGCCCTTGGCGACGCCGACCATGGGGATATCCTCGACCCCCATCTCGCGCATGATCGAGGCCACCGCGCTCACCTGTCCCGCGCCGCCGTCGATCAGCAGAAGGTCGGGCCACTGGCCGTGGCTGCGGTCGGGGTCCTCTTTCAGAAGGCGCTTGAAACGGCGCGTCAGCACCTCCTTCATCATGCCGAAATCGTCGCCGGGGGTCAGGTCGTCGCCCTTGATGTTGAACTTGCGATAGTGGTTTTTCATCATCCCTT
>CAJXKX010000528.1 GCA_913055965.1 uncultured Roseovarius sp. | reverse complement strand
TGTGCTCGGACGCGTCGGCCTATGTCACCGGGCAGGTGCTGATGGTCGATGGCGGGTTCACGGCGCGATGAGGGCGCTGGTCTATACCGGGCGCGAGGCGCTCGACCACCGCGAGGTGCCCGAACCGCGCCCCGAGGCGGGCGAGGTGCTGATCCGGGTGGCCGCTGCGGGGATCTGCGGGTCCGACATGCATGCCTATCTGGGCCACGATGCGCGCCGACCCGCGCCGCTGATCCTGGGCCACGAGGCCGCGGGGGTGATCGTGGGCGGGCCACGCGACGGCGCACGGGTGACGATCAACCCGCTGGTGACCTGCGGCACGTGCCCCGCCTGCCGCACGGGGCGCGAGAACCTGTGCCCCGACCGGCAGATCATCTCGATGCCGCCGCGCGAGGGGGCCTTTGCCGAGTTCGTGCGGATGCCCGGCCGCAACCTGGTGCCGGTGCCCGACGCGGTGCCGCTGGAGGTGGCGGCGCTGGCCGAGCCGCTGGCGGTGAGCTGGCACGCGGTGCGGCTGGGGCTTGCGGCGCTGCATCCGGATGCCGATCGCCGCTCGCTGGTGATCGGCGGCGGGGCGATCGGACTCGCCGCGGCGCTGGCGCTCGCCGCGCAGGGCTGCGGCGAGGTGGTGGTGGCCGAGCCCAATGCCGCGCGGCGCGATCATCTCGCGCGGCGCTGCGGGGTGGTGGCGGTGCCCGAGGCGCGCGGCGACTGGCCGTTGGTCATCGACGCCGTGGGCTTTGCCGCGACGCGTGCCGCGGCCTCGGCGCGGACCGCGCCGGGGGGCGTGATCGTGCATATCGGGTTGGGCGAGGATGCGGGCGGGCTCGATATCCGGCGCATGACCCTGCAGGAGATCACCTTCATCGGCACCTATACCTACACCGACCGGGACTTCCGCGACACCTGCGCGGCGATGTTCGCAGGCCGCCTCGGGCCGCTCGACTGGGCCGAGGCGCGGGACCTGTCGGAGGGGGCGGCGGCATTCGCCGATATCCGCGCGGGCCGGGTGGCTTCTCCCAAGATCGTGCTGCGGCCCGGCACCTGAGCGCCGCCGCGCCGCTTGCCTTGGCGCGTCGCTGCGCCTAAGGGAGAGCCATGAAGATACTGTTTCTCGGGGACGTGATGGGGCGCGCGGGGCGCGCGGCGGTGGCCGAGCGGCTGCCGGGCGTGATCTTCGTGCTGGGCGTGGACACGGCCCGGCGCGTGCTGCAGCCGCGCTTCTACGGCGGGCGCGAGGGCCGCGCGGGGGCGATGGCGCGCATCCGGGCGGCCGGCTCTCGGTTCCTGGTGGCCGGTCGGGCCGGACCCGACGGCTTCCGGACCCTGGACGACCTCGAGGTGCCGGGCGACCTGGCCGACCTGTTCGAGCCGCTGCCCGCCTTCCGCGTGGACCTGTCCAGCACCGAGCTCCGGGCCGCCTGGCCCAGCGGAGCCGACGACGGGGGCGAGGACGCGCCCCGCGACGACGCGGAGCCGGACGACCGTGCGGGTCGCGACGACGCGCGCGACCGCGACGCTACCTGACCGTCCGGAGGGCTTCCGACCCGCATCGCCTAGGCACGTGCCTAGGCTCTCGCCGCGTCGGCGCGGGAATGGTTCAACCTAGATCCGTGCAGGCGAGGGTTCGGGACGTCGGATCCGCCTACCCCGCGACCGACGTCCGGGCCGTCCCACCCCCCCGCAGGGACGCGAACGATCCTCGATCGCTGCACGACAGGTCGGGCGGGACCGCGACATCCCGCCGACGACCCCTCCGGAACGAGCGACCGCCCGCATGCCGCGGGCGGTCGCTCGTGGTGAGCGCGCAGCGGTTACGCCCCGACGCGCACGTCGCCTGCCCCCGCTGCCCGAGGCCAAGCTTCGAGTCGCTCCAGCAGGCGCCCGTAGGCGCTCGCGGTCCGGAGCCAGGCCCGCTGCGCTCGCGAGCGAGCCCGTGCCGCTCCCGCCGCGTCGTCCCCGCTCGCCGCGAGGCGGTCCTCCTCCAAGCGCCAGCGCGCCACGGCCGCGTCGAACGCCGCGCGGGCCGCCTCGACCTCGTCCCGCCAGCCCCGCTCGAAGCCCGCCAGCTCCTCGACCTCGGCCAGGCGCGCGGCGGCCCGAGCCTCCTTCA
>CAJXKX010000527.1 GCA_913055965.1 uncultured Roseovarius sp. | reverse complement strand
GCCTCAGCCGCGATTTTGACGGGCTGCGCGCCGTGGACGGCGTCGATCTCGACATCGACACCGGCGAGGTGCGCGCGCTCATCGGCCCCAACGGCGCGGGCAAGACGACGCTCGTGGGCATGATCGCGGGCCGCATCGCGCCGGACGCCGGGCACGTCACCTTCGACGGGCAAGACATCACCCGCCTGCCCGCGCATCGGCGGATGCGGCTGGGCATGGCCTACACGTTCCAGATCACCTCGGTATTCGCCGGGCTGCCGGTGGCCGAGAACGTGGCGCTCGCGGCGCGGCGGCAGGCGCGCGGCGCGGCGCTCGGGCGCGCGGTGGCAACGGCGCTCGACCGGGTGGGCCTGAGAGACCGGGCCGACGAGATGGCAGGCGATCTCGCCTACGGGCATCAGCGCCTGCTGGAGATCGCCATGGGCATCGCGCAGCGCCCGCGCCTGCTCATTCTCGACGAGCCGACGCAGGGGCTGGCCGAGGGCGAGATCGCGGGCTTTGCCCGCCTGGTGCGCGCCCTCGCCGCCGAGACGACGATCCTGCTGATCGAGCACAACATGGACGTGGTGATGGCGCTCGCGGACCGGATTACGGTGATGGATGCGGGCCGCGTGCTGGCCGAGGGCACGCCCGCCGAAATCCACGCCAATGCCGCGGTGCAGGCGGCCTATCTGGGGGGCGGGGGCGATGCTGCGGCTGGATGAGATCGTGGCGGGTCATGGCCGGGCGCAGGTGCTGCACGGCGTCTCGCTCTCGCTCGCGCCCGGCGAAATCCTGTGCCTGATGGGCCGCAACGGCGCGGGCAAGACCACGCTCCTGCGCACGATCATGGGGCTGGTGCCGCTCTGGTCGGGCGCGGTCACGCTCGACGGCGCGCGGCTCGACCGGCTGCCCGCGCACCGCGTGCCGCGTGCCGGGCTGGGCTATGTGCCGCAGGGGCGGCGGCTCTTCGCCGGGCTGAGCGTGGCGGAAAACCTGACCATCGGGCTGATGGCGGGGGAGGGCGGTGCGGCACGGCGCGCCGAACTGCTCGACCTCTTTCCGCGCCTCGCCGGGCGCCTCGACCAGCGCGCCGAGACGCTCTCGGGCGGCGAACAGCAGATGCTGGCGCTGGCGCGCGCGCTCTGCCTCGGGCCGCGCGTGCTCTTGCTCGACGAGCCGACCGAGGGGCTGCAACCCTCGATGATCGCCGCCATCCGCGACGTGGTGGCGGCGCGGCGCGACGCGGGCATGGCGGTGCTTCTGGTCGAGCAACGCCTCGATGCGGTGCTGCCGGTCGCGGACCGGGTCGCGTTCCTGGAAAACGGGCACATGGGGCCGGTGATGACCGCCGATGACCTCCGCGCCGACCGCGCGGTCGCCGACCGGTATCTCGGCGTCTGACGGGCCTGCCTCAGCGCAGGTAGAGGTCCGCGTATTGGCCCTGCCCCTGGTCCGAGATGAATCGCAGCGTGTCGCCGTTCTGGCGCACCGCCTGGCAATTCGCCCCAAGCTCCATGCTGCCCCAGTAGAGATCGCGGCAGAAATAGCCCTGCGCCCAGCGCCATGCGCCGGTCACGTCGCGCCCGAAGGCGCGGCCGCGAATCTGGCCGTCCTTGGTCACTTCCAGACGGATGCCGAACCGCGTGAGGTCGCGCCCCTCGATCAGCGAGACGAATCGCTCGCGATCGGTCACCTGCGCGAATTCCGCCTGCGCCGCCGCCGGCATGGCCAGCAGACCCATCAAGACTAGCACGTAACGCATCGCTCACGGTCCTCCACGGTTCGGTGTGCTTGCGTGATACGCAGGCCGGACCGGATCGGATCACTCGCGCGGCAGGCCCAGCACGTCGATCATGTCGTATTCTCCCGGCTTCTTTCCCTGCCCCCACAGGGCGGCGCGCAGCGCGCCGCGGGCAAATATCGCGCGGTCGGTGGCGACATGGCGCAGGATCACCCGCTCGCCAGCGCCGGCAAAGATCACGTCATGCTCGCCCACCACGTCGCCGCCGCGAATCGCGGCAAAGCCGATATGACCCTTCTCGCGCCGCCCGGTGATGCCGTCGCGGCCCCGGTCGGAGACGTGGTCGAGCAGCACGCCGCGCCCCTCCGCCGCCGCCTCGATGATCAGCGGC
>CAJXKX010000526.1 GCA_913055965.1 uncultured Roseovarius sp. | reverse complement strand
ACTCCTCCGCATCCTCGATCGTCATGTCGAGCACGTCGGCGATGGAGAGGCCCTTGAACTTCACCTCCAGCGTTTCACGGTTGTAGCGCTTGCCATGGCATTCCTCGCAGGTGACGTAGACATCGGGCAGGAAGTGCATCTCTATCTTGATCAGCCCGTCGCCCTGGCACGCCTCGCACCGGCCGCCCTTGACGTTGAAGCTGAAGCGGCCCGGCTTGTAGCCGCGCGCCTGCGCCTCCGGCAGGCCGGCAAACCAGTCACGGATATTGGTGAAGGCGCCGGTATAGGTGGCCGGGTTGCTGCGCGGCGTGCGGCCGATGGGCGACTGGTCGATCTCGATCACCTTGTCGCAATATTCGAGGCCGGTGATCTTCTCGTGCGGGCCGGCGACCACGCGGGCATTGTTGAGCGCGCGGGCGGCGGAGGGGTAGAGCGTGTCGACCACCAGGCTGGACTTGCCGCTGCCCGATACGCCGGTGATGCAGGTGAAACAGCCGAGCGGGATGGCGGCGGTGACCTGCTTCAAATTGTTGGCACTGGCGCCGTGGACGGTGAGCGCGTGGCCGTTGCCCTTGCGGCGCTTGGCCGGAACGGGGATTTGCTTTGTGCCGTTGAGGTATGCGGCGGTGAGGCTCTTGCGGTTTTTGAGAACCTGTTTGAGCGTGCCCTGCGCCACCACCTCGCCGCCATGCACACCCGCGCCGGGGCCGAGGTCCACCACATGGTCCGCCGCGCGGATGGCATCCTCGTCATGCTCGACAACGATGACGGTATTGCCGAGGTCGCGCAGGCGCTTGAGCGTTTCCAGCAGCCGATCATTGTCGCGCTGGTGCAGGCCGATGCTGGGCTCGTCGAGCACGTAGAGCACGCCGGAAAGCCCGCTGCCGATCTGGCTGGCGAGGCGGATGCGCTGGCTCTCGCCGCCTGACAGCGTGCCGCTGGTCCGGTCGAGGTTGAGGTAATCGAGCCCGACATTGTTGAGGAAGCCGAGCCGCTCGTTGATTTCCTTGAGGATCGCGCGGGCGATCTGCTTCTGCGTGTCTGTGAGCTTGCCCTCCAGCGCGAGGAACCAGTCCTTCGCATCGGAGACGGACATGCGCGTGGGCTGGCTGATGTCGGTATCGGCGATCTTGACGCACAGCGCCTTCTCGTTGAGGCGCGCGCCGTGGCAGGTCTCGCACGGTTGCGCGGTCTGGAAGCGGGCGAGCTCCTCGCGCATCCACGCGCTGTCGGTCTGCAGCAGGCGGCGGTTGAGATTGCCGACCACCCCCTCGAACGGCTTGTGCACCGTATATTCCTTGCGCCCGTCCTTGAAGGTGAGCGCCCCGCGCTTGCCGCGCGTGCCGTTGAGGATGATGTCGCGATGTTCGGGCTCGAGCCGGTTCCACGGCGTCTCCAGATCGAAGCCGCATTCCACCGCGAGGCTGCCCAGCACCTGCATGTAATACGGGCTCGGCGGGTTGCTCTTCGCCCAGGGCACCACCGCGCCCTTCTTCAGGCTCAGCTCCTCGTTCGGGACGATCAGCTGCGGATCGAACAGCTGCTTCTCGCCCAGCCCGTCGCATGTCGGGCACGCCCCCTGCGGCGCGTTGAAGGAGAACAGGCGCGGTTCGACCTCCTCGATGGTGAAGCCGGAGACAGGGCAGGCGAACTTCTCGGAAAAGACGATGCGGTTGGCGGGGATGCCGGCGCCTTTCATCGCCCCGCCCGCGGCTTCCTCTTCCTCGCGCCCCGGCACCACGCCATCGGCAAGGTCGACATAGGCCAGCCCTTCGGCCAGCTTGAGCGCGGTTTCGAAACTGTCGGCGAGCCGCGTCTCGATGCCCTCCTTCACCGCAATCCGGTCGACCACCACCTCGATATCGTGCTTGAATTTCTTGTCGAGCGCGGGCGCATCCTCGATCGCGAACATCTCGCCATCGATGCGCACGCGGGTGAAGCCGGCCTTCTGCCATTCGGCCAGCTCCTTGCGGTATTCCCCCTTGCGCCCGCGCACCACCGGCGCGAGCAGGTACAGCCGCGTACCTTCGGGCAGCGCCATCACCCGGTCGACCATGTTGGAAACGGTCTGCGCCTCGATCGGCAGGCCGGTGGCAGGCGAATAGGGCACACCCACACGCGCCCA
>CAJXKX010000525.1 GCA_913055965.1 uncultured Roseovarius sp. | reverse complement strand
CGCGCGGGCGATGATGGATCAGTTCGCGCTGAACTGCGTGGGGCCGTCGCTGGTGCTCAAGCACGCGGTGCGCCTCATGCCCCGCGACCGCCGCTGCGTCTTTGCCGCGCTTTCGGCGCGGGTGGGCTCGATCGGCGATAACGGCTTTGGCGGCTGGTACAGCTACCGCACCGCCAAGGCGGCGCTCAACCAGATGATCCATACCGGCGCGATCGAACTGGCGCGCAGCCACCGCGAGGCCATTTGCGTGGCGCTCCACCCCGGCACCGTGCAGACGCCCTTTACCGAGAAATACCTGGGCCGCCACCCTTCGGTGCCCGCGGCGGAGGCGGCGCAGAACCTGCTCGCGGTGATCGGCGACCTGACGCCCGCCGAGAGCGGGCAGTTCTTCGACTGGCAGGGCAAGCGGGTGCCGTGGTGAGCCGTCTCGTTCTCGTACTGGGCGACCAGCTGAGCCACGATCTGTCGGCGCTCCGGGCCGCCGACAAATCGCGCGATGTCGTGGTCATGGCCGAGGTGATGGACGAGGGCACCTATGTGCCGCACCATCCCAAGAAGATCGCGCTGGTGCTGTCGGCGATGCGCCATTTCGCGGACGAGTTGCGCGCGGAGGGCTGGCAGGTGGCCTATACGCGGCTGGACGATCCGGAGGCCAGCCGCTCGGTCGTGGGCGAACTGATGCGGCGCGGGCAGGCGCATGGCACGACCCAGGTCGTCGCCACGCAGCCCGGCGAATGGCGGCTGATCGAGGCGCTGGACGCGGCACCGCTGAGCGTGACGCAACTGCCCGACGATCGTTTCATCTGTTCGCTGGACGAGTTCGACCGCTGGGCCGAGGGCCGCAAGGAATTGCGGATGGAGTATTTCTATCGCGAGATGCGCCGCAAGACCGGGTACCTCATGGAGGAGGGCAAACCGGCGGGCGGCAAATGGAACTACGATCATGACAACCGCAAGCCCGCGCAGGCCGACATGCTGCGCGCGCGCCCGATGCGCTTTGCGCCCGATGCCATCACCGAAGACGTGCTCGACCTCGTCGCGGAGCGGTTCGGGGATCATTTCGGCGATCTGCGCCCGTTCTGGTTCGCGGTGACGCGGGCCGAGGCACGGCGTGCGCTGGCTCATTTCGCGCGGGAGTTGCTGCCCGGTTTCGGCGATTTCCAGGACGCCATGCTGTCGGGCGACCGCTTCCTGCATCATTCGGTGCTGTCGCCATATCTGAATATCGGATTGCTCAGTCCTGTGGATATCTGCGAGCGTGTGATTGAAGAATGGAAAGAAGGCCGGATTCCTCTCAATGCCGCCGAGGGCTATGTCCGGCAGGTGATCGGCTGGCGCGAATACATGCGCGGCATCTATTTCCGCGAGGGCCCCGACTATGCGCAGCGCAACGTTCTGGGTCACCGGCGGGGCTTGCCCGCGATGTATTGGGGCGGCGAGACCCGCATGAACTGCGTGTCGCAAGCCGTTGAACAGACCAAAGAAGAAGCCTATGCCCACCATATCCAGCGGCTGATGGTGACGGGCAATTTCGCGCTGCTTGCGGGCATCGATCCGGCGCAGGTGCACGCCTGGTATCTCGCCGTCTATGCCGACGCCTTCGAATGGGTCGAGGCCCCCAACGTGATCGGCATGAGCCAGTTTGCCGACGGCGGCATCGTTGCATCGAAACCTTACGTCTCTTCGGGCAATTACATCTCGAAGATGTCGGATTACTGCAACGCCTGCGCCTATTCGGTCAAGGAGCGGACGGGCGACAGGGCCTGCCCGTTCAACCTGCTCTACTGGGATTTCGTCATCCGCCACCGCGACCGGCTCGGGCGCAACCCGCGGATGGGACCGGTCTACAGGACATGGGACAGGATGGATGCGGCGCGCCAAAAGGCGGTGCGCGATGGCGCGGCGGCCGTGCTGGCGCGGCTCGATGCGGGCGAAACCGTCTGACCGCTGTGCGCGGCGCTACTCGGTCGCGGTGATGTTCTCGGCCAGGACCCCGTCCTCCCAGGTGCCGCTCTTTTCCTCGCCCCCGGCATAGCGCATGGTCCCCTCGCCCTGGCGCTTGCCGGCGAGGAACGTGCCCTCGTAGACATCGCCGTTGCCGTAGGTCGCCACGCCCTGGCCCGAAATCTCGC
>CAJXKX010000524.1 GCA_913055965.1 uncultured Roseovarius sp. | reverse complement strand
GAGCTCCGGTGAGGCGATGGCGGAAATGGAGCGGCTGGTGGCAGAGCTTGGGCCCGGCTACGAACTGGCCTGGACGGGGCTTTCGCTGGAGGAACGCGAATCGGGCAATCAGGCACCGCTGCTTTATGCCCTTTCGCTCGCCGCCGTGTTCCTGTCGCTGGCCGCGCTTTATGAAAGCTGGTCGATCCCCTTCGCGGTCATGCTCGCCATGCCCATCGGCATCGTCGGCGCGCTCACCGGCGCGTGGCTGGGCGGGTTCGAGAACGGGGTGTTCTTCCAGGTGGGGCTGCTCACGGTGATCGGCCTGACGGGCAAGAACGCGATCCTGATCGTGGAATTCGCCCGCGAGCGCCACGAGGCGGGCGAGCGCGTGATCGAGGCGGTGGCGACAGCGGCGCGGCAGCGCTTCCGCCCGATCATCATGACGTCGATGGCGTTCTCGCTTGGCGTGCTGCCGCTGGTGCTGAGTTCCGGCGCAGGCTCGGGCGGGCGCAAAGCCATCGGCTCGGGCGTGCTCAGCGGCACGATCTCGGGCACGGTGCTGGGCGTCATCTTCGTGCCGCTCTTCTTCGTGATCGTCACACGGCTCTTCCGCCGCGCGGGCGGGCAGGCCTGACACCGGCCCCCCGCCTGCCGCAGGGGGCCGCGCGCGTTACCAGATCTGCTCGGGTGTCCGCGGCACGCCGGTCATGTTCAACGCGCCAAGCGCGCGCAGCCGGGCATGCGCCGCCGCGGACAAGGCCGCGCAATCGGCCAGCGCTTCGGCAAGACGTGCGTGGCTGAACTCGGTCAGCAGGCGCGCGGCGAGTGCGGGCTCGCCCGCGTCGAGCAGGAGGCCGGCGGCGCGCAGGATGTCCGGCACATCCGCGCCCGCCCGCGCCTCGACCGCGCGCCAATGCGCCCAGACCTCGGTGAGGATCGGCTCGGGCTTCTGAAACGCCAGATGCATCAGCCGCTTGAATTCGTGAAAGGCCGAGGGGCCGGTCTCGATCCCCTGCGGAACCCGCGACACGGTATCGGGGTCCTTCGCCTCCTTGCGGCGGTCCAGGAACCTGTGGCTTTCGCCGCTGGTCAGGTAGCGGTGCTGCCGCCAGGCGGGCGGCACCGAGGACTGCCCGAGGAAAACCGGCAGGAGCGGCGCCGTCACCGGGCCGACGGGCGCGTGCCACATCATGCGCAGCGCGTCATGCGCGGGATGGATCAGCGGCACGACCTGACCGTAACCGGCGGTATCGCCGGTCAGCCGTTCGGTACTGATCGACCAGAACACGTCCTCCAGCCCGATCTTCTCGGGGCGCGCGGCGCGGGCGCGCATCTCGTCCTCGATCCACGCCACCCCGTCCCAGCGATGCTTGCCGTCGCCATAGACGCGGTTGACATCGAACGGGCCATCCTCCGGCGACCACCAGCCCATCTCGCGCGCGGTGTCGAAGAAATGCGGCGGAAACAGGAAATCCGCGTCGGGGGCCTGCGGTATCTCGCCGATATATCCCGGGCGCGAGGCGCGGATGCTGTCGGGCCCCAGCCGCTCGGCACACCACAGCCCCCTGCCCCCGGCAAACTCGATCACCACCCAGGCCTCTTCCGGGTCGGCGATCATGTGGGAATTGCCGCCATAGGTGGAATAGCCATGCGTCGCGATGAGGTCGCCGATCATCTCCACGCCCTCGCGCGCGCTGCGCGCCCGCTCGACCACAAGGCGCGCAAGGTCGGAATAGTTCGGCCCGCTCTGATCCTTTGGCGTCATCGCGATCAACTCCGCGCGCGAGGTCGCCCAGATATCGCGCACCGCGACCCCGCATTCGTTCAGCCCGCCATTGGTGAGCGGCGCGGGCACGCCGAGGTAATAGCTGTAGCTGACACGCAGGTTGCGCAGCGTTTCGGCGGCCTGCGGTATCTCGCTCAGCCGTCCCGGCATGTCCGCCTGCGGCGTCACGCCGACGGTGATCGTGCTGCCCTCGGGATGCGCCGCGCGTGGGCACAACTCGAGCCAGTGGCTGCTCGGCTCGTCGCCGTATCCCGCGAGATAGGCGATGCCGTCCGCCGTCAGGTTGCGCCCGATATAGATGCCGTAGCTCATGTCATTGGTCTTTCTTGTGCTTGGGTCAGGCCAGCGGAAAGAAGCAGGCGTGCCTGCGCCCGTCCGCCATGGTCAC
>CAJXKX010000523.1 GCA_913055965.1 uncultured Roseovarius sp. | reverse complement strand
GATCCCGCCCCGCCCCCGCCCGACCCGCCGCCACCGCCGCCCGTGCCGGGCACGGAGGGGACGCGGCTCTTGCAGGTGCGGTCGGGCGAGGCCAATCCCTGGCTGGCGGGGGCGGATATCCTGTTCACGCCCGAGGGCGCGCCGACGGTCGCGATGCAGGCCGATGCCGAGGGGCGGTTCGATCTCGGCGCCGTGGCCGGGACGAGCGGCCACCTGCAGATCCTGCGCGCCTACGGCAGCGGCGATCCCGCCTTCGGCGTGGCCGACGCGCTCGACGTGCTGCGCCTCGCGGTGGGGCTCGCCCCTTCCTTTGGCCCGGCGACGCCCGCCGACCTGCTGGCCGCCGATCTCGACCGGGACGGCACGGTGCGCGTGGATGATGCGCTCGACGTGCTGCGGCTGGCGGTGGGGCTGCCGGTCGATCCCGCGCCCGAGTGGCTGTTCCTCGATCCGCAGGCCGATCTGGCGGCCGTGGTGGCAGGAGAGATGGCGCTGCCCGAGGGCGTGCGCATCAGCGTGGCAGAGGATGGCGCGGCGTCATTCTGGCTGACGGCGATCCTGCCCGGCAATCTCGACCTCGGGCTCTGAGCGCCCCGCGGGATCAGAGCGCGTGGCTCGCCCCCAGGTCGCCGAGCGTGATCACCTGCAGGTCGAGCGTGGTGGCGAGCGCGGGATCGATATCCGCCCCCCGCCCGGGCGCACCCCCGGGGGCGTCGCCCAGGCGGCTTGCGTCGACGAGCAGGGCCATGCCGGGAGAGGCATCCCCCACCGGCAGCCCGACCGCCGCGCGCAGAACGGCGAGCGCGTCGGCCACCGAGACATCGCCGGACAGATCGACATCCGCCGCGATCAGGTCGAACGGCGTGGCCGGGCCGAAGGAAGGGGCGAGCCCCACCGCGAGGCGCAGCACGTCGAGCGCGTCGCCGACATCCGGCAGCCGCGCTCCGGCGGTGCCGGGCAGCGGGTCGAGATGGCCGGTCAGCCCCTCGGGAAGCTCGAGGCGGAAGATGCCGCGCGCATCGGTTGCGACGATCCGTTCGCTGCCATCCGACAGCGTGAAGCGCAACAGCGTCCCGGCGGGCAGGGGGGCTGTGCCAGTGATCAGGTGCAGCGCTGGCGGGGCGGGGGCGGGCTCCGGCGGGGCTGCCGGCGCGGGCAGCAGCGTCAGGCTCTGGTCGGCGAAGTCGAGGATCTCGATCCCCTCCAGCGTGTTGGTGCCGTCGCCCTGCGGCCCGGATCGCAGGTCGGCCACGATGACGCGCCCGTCCCCGGTCTCGGTGATGTCGAAATCCGCGCGCCGCCCGGTGAACACCGCCCGGTCGGTGCCGCCCAGCCCGAAGAGCACGTTGTCGCCGCGCCCGACGTGAAAGACGTTGTCGTCGGCGTTGCCGGTGGCGCGGCTGTCGACCGCGCCCAGCAACTCGACCTCGCGCGCGCCCCTGCCGAGGAGGATGTCGCCCGAGGTGAGCAGGCGCGTGCCGTCCTGCAGGTCGAGCTTGACGTTGCCGCGCGACATGTCGACCACCACCTCGATCCCGCCCAGCGTCACGCTGACCGCCGGGTCGCTGGCCAGTGCGAGGCTGTAGCCCCCCGCCGCCCAGCTTGCCGTGGCCGCGCCCGCCGCCGCGATGCCGGCGCCGCCGCGCCCCTCGCCGACCGAATAGGCCCCGTCGCCGTCGCGGTCGTCATAGATCACGCCGGTCAGGAACACGTCGCTGCCCGACAGCCCGAACTTGTGGGTCAGCATCGAGGTGTCGGCCCCCGGCCTGAATTGGCCGCGCTCCTGCGAGACGCCGGTCTCGCGGAACTGGGGGGCGAACAGGTTCTCGCGATGCGTGGGGCTGGCATAGAGCCCGTCGTGATGGGCGCGGATCGCCGCGCCGAGGTCGATCCGCCCGGTGGTATAGAGCACCGCGAGGTTCTCGCCCCAGCTCCAGCTGCCCTCGAAGCGATAGCCCGCCGCCTCCATCCGCTGGCCCGGGCTGCTGCCGCCCGCGCCGGTATGGTCGAAGATGCCGGTTTCGAGCATCCACCGCCCGTGTCCCGACGCGGCCTGCTGCAACTGTGCATCGGGGGCGAGCGGCTGGACCGGCGCGGTCGCGATGGTGCCGGGCGAGAGCCCGGGGTCAAGGCCGATCCCCTGCCGGGCGGCCTCGCC
>CAJXKX010000522.1 GCA_913055965.1 uncultured Roseovarius sp. | reverse complement strand
GGGGCTGGCATGGGTCGCGGCCTTCGGCGGCTATGCGGTGATCTACGGGCGGCTGCTGCTGGGCCGCCCGGCGGGCAAGCGGCGCTGAGGAGGCAAGGCGGTGGATTGGGCCGAATACGCGCTGGCCTTCGGGGCCTTCTTCCTCACGCATTCGGTGCCGGTCCGCCCGCCGGTACGGCCCTGGCTCGTGGCGCGGCTCGGGCCTGCGGGGTTCGGCATGGCCTATTCGGCGCTGTCGCTCGGGGTTCTGGCGTGGCTCATCGGGGCGGCGGGGCGCGCGCCCTACCTGCCGCTCTGGCCCTGGGCGGCATGGCAGAACCATGTGGTGCTGAGCGCCATGCTGCCGGTCTGCCTGATCCTCGCGCTGGCCATCGCACGGCCCAACCCGTTCTCCTTCGGCGGGGCGCGCAATCACCGCTTCGACCCGGCGCGACCCGGCATCGTTCGGCTGACGCGGCACCCGCTGCTTCTGGCGCTGGCGCTCTGGGCGGGGGCGCATCTGCTGGCCAATGGCGATCTTGCGCATGCGCTGCTGTTCGGCACCTTCGCGGGCTTTGCCCTGCTGGGGATGGGGATCATCGACCGGCGCAAGCGCCGCGAGATGGGCGCGGCCTGGGCGCGGCTGGACTCGGCGCGGCGGGAGGCACCGCCCCGGCCCGTGTCATGGACGGGCGCCATGCTGCGCCTCGGGCTGGGGGTGGCGCTCTACGCCGCGCTCCTTCGGCTGCATCCGTGGCTCTTCGGGATAAGCCCGCTGCCGTGACGGCGGTCGCCGGGCGTGGAGAAACTGTCAGGTCGAGGGATCGTCGATCAGCGGGTTGGGCCGCGCGAGCGCCTCGAGCCTGTCGCGGTCCGCGATCCTGATCCGCGTCCCGGTGGCGAGGACGCCATGGGGCTGCAGCCCCTTGAGGGCGCGGCTCAGATGCTCGGGCGTGATGCCCAGCACCGAGGCGAGGCGGCGCTTTTCGAAACCGAGTTCGAACCCGTCCTGCCCGCCCGCCCGGTCCTGCGCGCGCAAGAGGTAATTGGCCAGCCGTTCGGAGGAGGTGCGCAGCTTGAGGTCCTTCTGCGCCTTGATGACAGACCGATAGCACAGCGCCAGTTCGGTCACGATCGCGCGGGCAAAGCCGCCATCGACATCGAAAACCGCCCGGATCTCGGCGCTGGGAATGAGCGCGATGCGGCTTTTCTCCAGCGTCCGCGCCGACATCAGGTAGGGCTGGTCGCGGATCGTGGCGGCGAGGATGAAGGTCGAGACGGGGCGCACCGTCGCCATGCTGGTTTCCCTGCCGTTCCAGGCCGAGAACAGATCGACCGACCCCGACACCAGCACATGCAGGAAATCGCTCGGGTCGCCCTCGGTCAAGAGATCGATCTGGGGCGGGAAGGTCTGAACGAAGGCCCCGCGCATGAGCGTCTGGAAATGCGCATCCGCCATGGTCTCGAAGAGGTGGAGCCCTCGAATGTCGTGATGCAGGGAATCAGGCATCCGTATCGCGTCCCGGGTGTCTGGCGGTGGATTTAGAACGGGCAGAGTATGCCAGCCGGAATTGATAAACATCAAGGGACCGGATGACAATTGCAGACTCATCAATTGACATGGCCGGGAGCACCGCTTGATAAATGACAATAAGTATCTAATTTAAAACGATTTTTTTAGATTTTCTGATCCAGATCAAACGATGCGCCACCGTGCTCCGCTAGTCCGGTCCATGGCCCCGACCGTGGGCCGCCAAACACGCGAGCCGGAGGCAAGGCCATGCACACACTCGACGGAGTCTCGCGCGCGGATCAGTATCGCGCGCTCGGACTCAGCACCTTCGCATTCACCGTCTGCTTCGCCGTCTGGACGATCTTTTCGATCATCGGCGTGCAGATCAAGGCGGACCTCGGCCTGAGCGATACGCAGTTCGGCCTGCTGGTCGCCACCCCGATCCTGACCGGCTCGATCAGCCGCATCTTTCTCGGCGTCTGGACCGAACAGTTCGGCGGGCGCATCATGTTCCCGCTGCAGATGCTGATCACCGCCGTGGCGGTGTGGCTGCTCACGAGCGTGCAGACCTACCCGGTCTTCCTGCTCGCGGCGCTTGGTCTCGGCCTTGCGGGCGGGTCGTTCATCGTCGGGGTCGCCTATACCTCGCGCTGGTTCGAAAAGGAG
>CAJXKX010000521.1 GCA_913055965.1 uncultured Roseovarius sp. | reverse complement strand
CCGCCACCCGGGCCGCCTCGGCCCCCGGCCCCACGCCGATCTCGGCCAGCGCCGCGCCGGGCCAGAGCCGCAGCCACAGGCCCGCCTCGCCGAACCCGCCGCCCGTGTCGAGCCGCACCGCCGCCGCCGGGGCCGTGCCGGTGGCGGGCGCGATCACCAGGTCGCCGGGGGCCGCCGCATCGCCGTCCCCGACGGTCACGCCCACGGCCGCCAGCCGCTCGGCCAGCGGGCCGGGCACCGCACCCGCGACCCGCGCCGCCGTGCCGGGGGCCGCCGCGCGCATCTCCGGCAGCGCCCGTGCCCGCCCCTCGGCGAGCCGCAGGTGGCGCAGGGCACGCGCTTCGCGGCTTGCCGCGCGCTCGCCCGCCAGGACTTCCTCGAAATCGAGGCCCTGCGGCAGCGGCAAGAGCTGCGCCGCCTCCACCGCGAGCAGGACATCCCCCGCCGCGCCCGCGTCGCCACCCAGCCGGGTCCGCACCTCGGCCACGGCGCGCTGATAGCCGCGCGGGTCCGACAGGCCGCGATCGGGGGCACGCTGCGCCGCGTCGGGCGCAGCCGAGGCCAGCTGCAACGCGAGCGCCCGCGCCGCCGGGCCGACCTGCGCCGCCTCCGCCTCGACCCGGGCGAACAGCGGGCGCAACCGCGCGGCATCCGCCCGAACCGCGCGCCCCGATAGCAGCATTTCCAGCGCCGCCTGCGCGCCCAGCAGACGCGGCAGGCGCTGGGTCGCCCCTGCACCCGGCATCATCGCCAGCGCGATCTCCGGAAAGCACAGCCGCGCGCCCGCATGCGCCACCCGCGCCCGCGCGGCCAGCGCCAGCGACAGCCCCGCCCCCGACACCTCTCCGTGCAGCGCCGCGACCAGAGGCTTGGGGAACTCCGCCACCGCGCGGCACAGATCGGCGGGCGTGGGTGCGGCCGGCGCGGCCATGTCCTCGGTCAGGTCGAGCCCGGCGCAGAACCCCGCGCCCGCCCCGGCGATCACCACGGCGCGGCAGCCCTCGTTCCGCGCGGCCTCCTCCAGCGCCGCGACCAGGGCCGCGCGCATCCCGGGCACCAGCGCATTGGCGACGGGCCGGTCGAGCCGCAGCACCGTCACCCCGTTGTCCTGCGCGCTCAACAGCGTCCCGCTCACATCTGCCCCGCCTGCGGTGTGTCCTCTTGCGGATTACACCGGCAAAGCGACCCGCGCGCAAGCGCGGGGGCGCAGGCGCGCGCGGAAACGGGCGCGCAAACCGGCGCTCAGACCGGCATGTTGTCGAATTCGGCTTCGATCGCCTCGCTCAGCAGCGTGGCGTGCAGCGCCTTGAGATGCGCGGGCACCGCGCGGTCCTCCTCGCGCAGCCGCGCGATCAGGCGGCGCAGCTGCGGCTCGTGGCGATAGCGCGTCTCGGGACCCGCCGCCGCGATCAGCGCCTGCAGCCGGTCGAGTTCGGTGTCGAGCTCGTGCATGGTCTCTCCTCCCAAAGGCCGGACAACCCTAGCGTGTCTCCGCGCCCGGGGGAACAGCTAACCTGCCCGCGCGACAGAATTGTGAAAGGATCAGCCCTGCGCCGCCGCGCAATGGCGGCAGAATGGCGTTTCCGGCAGCACGTCGAGCCGTTCGGCGGAAATCTGCTCGCCGCAGCGCGCGCAAAGGCCGAAGCTGCCCTTGCGGATCCGGTCGAGCGCGGCGCGGATGCGCGCGATTTCGGCCTCACCGCTCTCGCCCAGCCGCTCCAGCACCTCGTCGCCCTCGCGCTCTGTCGCGGCCTCTTCCCAGTCGCGGGCGCGCGGCGTGTCAAGCTCGTCCTCGATGGCGTGCAGCCGCGTATCGAGCAGCCGCAACCGCCGCATCAGCGCCTCGCGATATCGTTCCGTGTCGGGCATGGTGATCCTCCGATTCCGGTTGTGTCCGGTCCGGGCAGAGATTAGCGGCGCGCCCGCGCGCACGCCTTGACACAGGTCAACCGGCCGTCTTGCGGGGCGCGGCGGATCACCCCGACAGCGGCGCGAGCACCGCCGTCGCCGACGGTGCGGCCTCCGGCGACGCGCCCGCCCCGGACCCGGCCAAGGGTGCCGGGGCCTGCGCCGCGTCCGTCCGCGGCGCGTCGGCTTTCGCGACGCGCGCAAGCGCCGCTCCGGCCTCTGTCGCGCCCGCGCCCGCACCTCCCGCCGCGCCTGTCC
>CAJXKX010000520.1 GCA_913055965.1 uncultured Roseovarius sp. | reverse complement strand
CGCGCTCGCCTTCTCCAGCGCGGGCATGTATCGGCTGCCGGCGCTTTGACGCGGTTGAAATCTACCTTGGGTTGATCATCTGCCGCAACCGGGACGCACGCGCAGACACGATCCCGTGACACCGGCTGACAACCGCGTGAGGCCTGCCTTTCCCGCATTGCCTAATGCACAGGCTGTGCCACCCTTGCCGAAGGGGGCAAGACGCTGCGCCGGAGAGGAGACGCCATGCACAACCTGAGAGTGATCGCCCTGAGCGCGGGCCTGGTCGCAGGCCTGAGCGCGGCCCCGCCTGCCGATGCCGCGGACGCAGCCCGGGGCGAGCGGCTGTTCCGCCATTGCACCGCCTGTCACTCGGTCGTCGACGAGACCGGCACGACGCTGGCGCGGGGCGGGCGCACCGGCCCCAATCTCTACGGTGTGATCGGCCGCCACGCGGGCAGCGTGCCGGGGTTCCACTATTCGCCGTCGATGGTCGCCGCCGGGCAGCGCGGCCTGCGCTGGAACGAGGCCGATTTCCTGGTCTACGTCAAGGACGCGACCGCCTTCCTGCGCGACTATCTCGACGATCCGGAGGCGCGCGGCAAGATGGCCTACAAGCTGCGGGATACCGACAAGGCCCGCGACGTCTGGGCCTATCTCGAGCGCATCGCCGCGCCCTGAGCCCCCGCGGGCTGTGCCCCGCCCCGCGCATGCCGCTCCCGGCACGCGCCGCGTCGCACGCGGCCCGCAATCCCCGCGTCCGGAGGCCTCGCGCGGCCCTCCGCCGTTGGCCAGCTTGCCCGTGCCGCCCTTGCCGACCTGCACCCGGCACGCGCCCCGCGCATGCCGCCCTGTCGAGGGCCGCCAAACCCCGCGCATGCCGCGGCCCGCAACCCCCGCGTCCGGATGCCCCGCGCGGCCCACCGCCGTTGGCCAACTTGCCCGTGCCGACCCGCACCCCGCACGCGCCGCCCTGCCGAGGGGAGCCACCCCCCGCGCATGCCGCCCTGTCGAGGGCCGCCAACCCTCGCGCATGCCCCGCCCCGCACCGAACCGCGCCGGGTGCCATCCCCATGCGGGTCCTCGCCCGAGGCCCCGCCCCGGCCCCACCCGCCGCCTTACCCGCACATCCCGGCACCGCCGACCGGCCCCGGTCCGAGGGGCGCCGGGCGCGGCCCCGCGTCGTCCCCCGGCGCGGCCCGACCGTCCGCCTGTGCCCCGCCGCGCGGCCCCCGCTCCGCTGCGCCCGGCGCGCAGAGCCGGTGACAGCCGCGCCCGGCCGCCTTGGCCGCGTAGAGCGCGCGGTCGGCGGCCTCCATCATCGCCGCCGCCGTGCCGCCCGGGTGATCGCGGCGGAGCGTCCCGCCGATGCTGGCCGAGACGCGGTAGCTGCGCGCGCCATCGCTCACCGGCTGCCGCAGCGCGGCGACCAGTCGCCGCGCGACCGTGGCGACCTCGCCGGGCCTGTCGATCCCGGGCAGGAGCAGCGCGAACTCGTCGCCGCCCGTCCGCGCGATCACGTCATCGGCGCGCACCACCGACAGCATGCGCCGCGCCGCCACGCGCAGAACGAGATCGCCCGCCGCATGGCCGTGACGGTCGTTGACCTGCTTGAAGAAATCGAGATCGAGATGCAGCAGCGCAAAGCCCGCCCCGCCCCGCACCGCGCGCGCCAGCACCGCGTCGAAGGCGCGCCGGTTGTGCATCCCGGTCAGCGTGTCGGTCAGGGCCTGTTCCTGCGCCGCGCGCCGCGCGTCCTCAAGCCGTCGGTTGAGGCGGCGCGATTCCTCCATCGCCACGGTCTTGGCCTCGAGCAGGTAGAGCATTTCGGTGGCGAGATCCGTCACCGCGAAATCCGCCCCCGTCAGGCCGAAATCGCGCACCGCATCGACCACCGAGATGCCGAAGGCGAGGTTGACGACCATCGCCCCCGGCGCGTCCCCGGCCCCGGGCGGCAGCACGCAAAGCTGCCCCTTGAGCGCGTAGCGCGGCCGCGCCCGCAGGCGCAGCCGCAGCCGCGCGCCGTCGAGCGCGCGCAAATCCGCCACCGCCTGCACCCTGCGCGGCCGCGTAAGCTCGAACAGGTCGAGAAACCGCGCACCGACCAGCGGCCCGGGTGCCACGATCCGCGCGAGCGTCGGCCCGCCGCCGGTCACGCGCCCGGTCGCGCCGATCACCACATGCATCGGGCAGAAC
>CAJXKX010000519.1 GCA_913055965.1 uncultured Roseovarius sp. | reverse complement strand
CGCGCGGTCCCAGGTCTGCGTCGCTTCCTCGGAGGTGTCATCGCCCGGCGCGGCGAACCAGTTCGCCCGCTCCCAGCCGTTATAGGCCCCCATCTGCGCCCCCGCCGCCTTGAGCCGCTCGTGCAGGGCCGAGACCCGGCGATCCGGCGCCGCGGGCCAGCGGTGCCAGGGGAAATGCATGGCGTATTCGTGGCCATAGACCTCCATCCCCTTCGCCACGCAATAGTCATGATCGGTGTAATCGGTATAGCGGCGCGGGTCACACGACCACATGTCCCATTCCGGCGCGCCCTCGGTCACCCATTCCGCCAGCACCTTGCCCGCGCCGCCGCCCTGCGCGATCCCGAAGGTAAAGACGCAGGCCTCGAACGCATTCGGCACCCCCGGCATCGGTCCAAGCAGCGGCATCCCGTCCGGCGCATAGGGGATCGGCCCGTTGATGATCTTGCTGATCCCCGAGGTGCCCAGCAAAGGCACCCGCGCCATCGCATCGGTCACGATCTCCTCGATCCGGTCGATATCCTCCTGCCAGAGCTGAAAGCTGAAATCGTCGGGCATCGGATCGCTTGGGTCCGCCCAATGCGCCCGGCAACGCGGCTCGTAGGGGCCAAGGTTGAAGCCGTGCTTTTCCTGCCGCAGGTAGTAGGAGACGTCCACGTCGCGCAACAGCGGCAATTTCCGCCCCTGCTCCTTCGACCAGGCCTCGATCTCGGGGATTTCCTCGGACAAGAGATACTGATGGCTCATCACCATCATCGGCACGGTGCGCCCGCCATAGGGCTTGAACCATTCCCCCACCCGCTGCGCATAATAGCCCGCCGCGTTCACCACGATCTCGCAGCGGATCTCGCCCTTTTCGGTCTCGACAATCCATTCGCCGTTCTCACGCCGCACGCCCGTCGCGGGGCAAAAGCGGATCACTTTCGCGCCCATCTCCCGCGCCCCCTTGGCCAGCGCCTGCGTCAGCTGCGCGGGGTCGATATCGCCGTCGTTGGGATCGTAAAGCGCGCCCTTCAGGTCATGCGTCTCGATGAACGGATAGCGCGCCTTGATCTCCTCCACCCCGAGGATCTCCAGATCCATCCCCTGATAGCGGCCCATCCCCTTGGCACGCTCGAATTCCTGCATCCGCTCGCGGCTATGCGCGAGGCGGATGGAGCCGGTCTGATGATAGTTCATCGGATAATCGACCTCGGCCCCCAGCCGCGCATAAAGCTCGGTGGAATAGCGCTGCATGTTCATCACCGACCAGCTTGTGGAAAACGTCGGCACATTGCCCGCCGCGTGCCAGGTGCTGCCCGCCGTCAGCTCGTTGCGCTCCAGCAGCACCGAATCCGTCCAGCCCGCCTTGGCCAGATGGTAAAGGCACGACGCCCCGACCGCGCCGCCGCCGATGATCACCGCCCGCGCGGTGCCTGGTATCTCAGCCATGATGTCCTCCCTCAGTCCTTCTGCGGCACGCCGTCCGCGATGTCGTAGTAATCGCCCTTGTCCTTGACGAAGATATGCTTCTCCAGCCGCAGCCCGGTCGGCGCGTGCAGCGCGCCCAGCGCAAAGCTCATCGTGTCCTCGGCATCCGCCGCCCAGAACAGGAACGACCCGCAGCGCGGGCAAAAGCCCCGCTTCGCCGTCTCGCTCGCGGCATACCAGTTCACCTTGCCGGAAATACTCAGATCCGACCGCGCCACATAGGCCGAGGCCCACAGATGGCCGGACTGCCTGCGGCACTGCCCGCAATGGCACACGCTCGGCCCTTGCGGCTCCGCCCCCACCGTAAATGTCACCTCGCCGCACAGACACGATCCCGTCAGCATCACACCCTCCCCGGTGTTGCGGCGCTGCCCAGGGCCACGCCATAGATCACGAAGGCGGCCGCCATCGCGCGCCGCAGCCAGACATTGACCACCGCCCCGAGCGCCGCCCGCCCCAGCCCCGCGCCCAGCGCGGTAAAGCCGGTATAGCTGAGCGCCGTGATGGTCAGCGCGGTGGGAAAGATCACCCACATCTGATCCCAGATCGGCACGTCGGGCTGGACGAACTGGCTGAAGGCGGCAAGGTATCCTGCGACGCTTTTGGGGTTGATCGTGGCGATTGCGAAGGCACGCCAGTAGATCGAGCCGGGCGCGGGCGGGTCGGCCCGGACAGGGCGCCGGGCCATGATCCAGCCGCCCACACCCAGCC
>CAJXKX010000518.1 GCA_913055965.1 uncultured Roseovarius sp. | reverse complement strand
GCGCGTCACCGAAGACGTCGAAGCCCACCGATGCCGCAAGCTCGTCCTTGGCTTCGGCATAGGCGCGGCTGTCCATGTCGCCGGCGCCCTCTTCGAGCAGTCCGGTCATCAGGTTCGTCGCGCCCCGTTTTCCGGGCAGGTCGAGCGATGTGCCGCCCCGGAACCGGATTTCGAGCGCGACGAAGGGAATCGAATGGTCCTCGACCAGCCACGCCTCGATACCGCCGGGGCTGGTGATCTCCTCGATCTCGACCGCGGCGCGCGCGGGCAGCGCGGCCAGCGCCATGAGCAGGACAAGCGCGAAACGGATCATTGCGTCACCTCCGGGGTCATCAGGTGGCCGGTCACCGCCTTGCGGCGGTCGAACAGGTCGCGGGCCGCCGCCATGATCTGGTCGGCGGTGGTCTCTTGCAGGATGGCGGGCCAGGCCTGCACATCGGCCACCGTCAGACCCTGCGTCAGCGCCTGGCCGTAGCGGCGCGCCAGCGCCGAGACGTCGTCGCGCTCGTAGATGTCCTGCGCCCGCAGCCGGGTCTTGATCCGTTCGAGGTGCTCGGGGTCGGGGCCGCTTTCGAGGAAACCGGCCAGCACGTCGTCGAGCGCGGCCTCGGCCTCGTCCAGCGTCACGCCGGGCGCGGGCACGACGACGAGGTCGAAGCTGGTATCGTCGAGCGACATACCCGAATACCACGCGCCCACCTGCACCGCCACGCGGCGCTCGAATTGCAGCGTCTCGTTGAGCACCGAGGTCTGGCCGTTGCCCAGCAGCGCCGCCAGCAGCGTCAGCGCCGCGGCCTCCTGTTGCGCGCCGCTGTCGCGTTCGGGCGCGAGGTAGGAGCGCGCGAGATAGGGCTGCGAGACGCGCGGGTCGCTGAAGCTCAGCCGCCGCTCGGCAAGCTGCGGCGGCTCTTGCGGGCGGGTGCGCTCGGGCAGGTCGGGATTGGCGGGGATCGGCCCGTAATGCTTTTCGGCCAGGGCGCGCACCTCGTCGGGGTCGGCATCGCCCGCGACGATCAGGATGGCGTTGTTGGGGGCGTAATACTGCCGGTAGAACTCCAGCGCCGCCTCGCGGTCGAGGCGCTCCATCTCGTGACGCCAGCCGATGATCGGCACGCCGTAGGGATGGTTGAGATACTGCGCCGCGCCCATCTGCTCGCGAAAGAGCGCCGCGGGGCTGTTCTCGACCCGCTGGTTGCGTTCCTCGAGGATGACGTCGCGCTCGGTCGCGATATCCTCGTCGCGCAGGCGCAGGTTGACCATGCGGTCGGCCTCCATGCCCATCACCAGATCGAGCCGGTCGGCGGCGATGCGCTGGAAATAGGCGGTATAGTCGTAGCTGGTGAAGGCGTTGTCATTGCCGCCATTGCGCGCCACGGTGGCCGAGAATTCGCCCGGCTCGAGCGTGTCGGTGCCCTTGAACAGAAGGTGTTCGAGGTAATGCGCCACCCCCGACACGCCCGCCGCCTCGTCGGCGGACCCGGCACGGTACCACACCATCTGCGTCACCGCCGGGGCGCGGTGATCCTCGATCACCACCACCTCCATGCCGTTGTCGAGGGTAAAGCTGGTGACCTGCCCGGCCCAGGCGGGGGCAAGGGGCATCATCAGCACGAGCGCTGCGATCAGGTGGCGCATGACGGGCCTCCGCATTCGGGATTGCACTGACGTCTAGATACGCCTTGCCCGCCGTCTTTCAAGCGGCGATCAGTTGTCCGCGGGCGGGGCGGCCGGGGTGCGCACGCCGGCGCGGCGCAAACGGCGCTCCTCGACATGGGCGTCGAGCCACTGGTCCTTGTAGGCCTGGGTGTAATCGTCGGAGGGCAGGAAGCGCAGCAGGTTGACATTGCCGTATTGCCGCCGGATCTCGCGATCCTCGGCGGCCAGCGTCCGGCGGATCGCGGGGTCGCGGTCGTAGCGCGCGGCATGGCTCACCAGCCCGGAATGCGCAGCCGAGGGGGCCGCCGCGCCCCGCGCCGCCGCGTTGCCGCCCAGCGCCGCGATACCGTCCGCAAGCGGGTCCTGGTCGCCGCGGTTGGGGCCGCCGGGCACCGGCTCGGGCAGGGCGGCGACGTCGGCGGGCATTTCCAGCGGCCGCCCGGGGATGATCGAGAATTCGTCCGGCCCGTTGCCCTTGTGGCGGATCTTCCGCAGCGACACCTCGTCATCGCGCGCGCCGCCACAGC
>CAJXKX010000517.1 GCA_913055965.1 uncultured Roseovarius sp. | reverse complement strand
TCGTTGGCGTTGAATGCATGTGCCCGATACATGGTGGCGGGCGCGCGCAAAGGTCAACCCCGGCACCCGGAGTTTTTCCCGCCCGACGCCCTGCCGATCAGCCGTAGATCCCCACCTCGCCACCGGGAAGCGCCGCTGTCTTCAGGAGGTTGAAGGCATAATCGGCCACCGAGCGGAAGCAGATCAGGTGAAAGACCCCCTCCCCGTCCAGCCAGAACGCGGCGGGCACCTGCGCCATGCGCGTGCGCCGGAACATGCCGGGGGTGAAAGCCGCCTCGGAGAGGTCCACCGGGCAGAGCTTGGCCAGCACCTCGCGCGCGCCCGCCCCCGACACCTGCATGTAGGTGCGCGCGTCCGAGACGTTGACGGCGAGGTAATGCTGCCCCTTGAGCGCCCCGTCGAGCGTGGCAATGGTCTCGGCCACCCGCTCGTAGGCGCAGATCAGCAGCAATTCGTCCGGCGACATCCAGAGCGCGGCGGTCCCCTCGCCGCTCAGCGCCTCGCGCTGAGCGGGAATGCCGAGGCCCACGGCCTGTTTCACCGCCGCCTTGACCTCTTTCGCCGACAGGTCGCCGCGCAGGGTGATCATGCCGGTCGGGCCGCCATCCGCGATGGTGGCAAGGCCGTCGAAACGGGCCCCGTTCAGGGCGGTCACGGGCTCAGCCATTCTGTTTCTCCCCGTCCTTGTCGTAGAATACCTGATCGACGATCTTCGCCTTGACGATACCGCCATCGACCTTCGGGAACTCCAGCACCTCGCCCATGCGGGCCGGGCCGTTATGCACGAGCCCCATGGCGATGCCGCGCCCGAGCGTCGGCGAGTAATAGGTCGAGGTCACGCGCCCTTGGGTGTTGCGCTGACCGTTGGCGTTGGTGCCCGCTGCCGTGGCATAGGCGCCATCGGGCAACACCGAGCCGTCCAGCGTCTCGAGCCCCACCAGCTTCCAGCGGTCGGGATCGGCCATGTGGCTCCGCTCCTGCGCGCGCTTGCCGAGATAATCCTCTTTCTTCTTCGAGATCGCCCACTCCATGTTCAGGTCCTGCGGGATGACCGTGCCATCCGTCTCGTCCCCGATCATGATGAAGCCCTTCTCGGCGCGCATCACGTGCATCGCCTCGGTGCCGTAGGGCATGACGCCATATTCCGCGCCCGCCTCCATCAGCGCATCCCACAGGGCGCGCCCATGGCTTGCAGGCACCGAAAGCTCGAAGCTCAACTCGCCGGCAAAGGAGATGCGGAACACGCGCGCCGGGATGCCCGCGACGGTGATCTCCTTCCAGCCCATGAAGGTCAGCGCGTCGGCGCTGATATCGTCCCCGGTCAGCTTTTCGATCACCTTGCGCGAGTTCGGCCCGGCCACGCCCACCTGCGCATATTGCTCGGTGACATTGGCGGTATAGACCTTCCAGTCCCACCATTCGCATTGCAGCCAGTCTTCCATGTGGCCATGGATCGACTCGGCCCCGCCGGTGGTGGTGTGGACAAGGAACGTCTCCTCATCGAGCCGCGCCACCACGCCGTCATCCATCAGAAAGCCGTTCTCGTTGCACATCAGCCCATAGCGGCAGCGGCCCGGCTTCAGCGTGCTCATCATGTTGGTGTAGAGCATGTCCATGAACCGGCCCGCATCCGCGCCCTTGACGATGATCTTGCCAAGGGTCGAGGCGTCGAGCAGCCCGAGGCTCGCCCGCGTCTGCGTGATCTCGCGGTTCACCGCCTCGTGGCGTCCTTCCTCTCCGCGCGGGAAGCAGTAGGGGCGGCGCCATTGGCCCACCGGCTCGAAATCCGCGCCATTGGCCTCGTGCCAGTCCTGCATCGGGGTCTTGCGGATCGGCTGGAATATCTCGCCCCGCGCCTCGCCCGCGATGGCCGACAGCGAAATCGGCGTATAGGGCGGGCGGAACGTGGTGGTGCCGGTCTGCGGGATCGGCTGGCCCAGCGCGTCAGACAGGATCGCCAACCCGTTGATGTTGCTCAGCTTGCCCTGATCCGTGGCCATGCCGAGCGTGGTGTAGCGCTTGGCGTGTTCGACGCTCTCGTAGCCCTCGCGCGCCGCCAGTTGCACATCCGACACCTTGACGTCGTTCTGGTAGTCGAGCCAGGCCTTCATCCGCAGCTTGTAGCTTGCGCCCTGCGGCATGAGCCAGACCGGCTCGATCGCGGCCTCGGGGGCCTCGCTGCCC
>CAJXKX010000516.1 GCA_913055965.1 uncultured Roseovarius sp. | reverse complement strand
GTTCAACCCCGACATGTTCGCCGAGACCGCCGCCGACGGGCAGGTCAAGATGATCGAGATAAAGCTCTCACAAGGGGCCAAGCCGGGCCATGGCGGCATCCTGCCCGGTGCCAAGGTGACCGAGGCCATCGCCGAGGCGCGCGGCGTGCGCGTGGGGCAGGATTGCATCAGCCCGCCCGGCCACTCGGAATTCACCACCCCCGAGGGGCTGTGCGCCTTCATCGCGCGGCTGCGCGGGTTGTCGGGCGGCAAGCCCATTGGCATCAAGCTCTGCGTCGGGCATCCGTGGGAATTCTTCGCCATGGCCAAGGCGTTTCACGCCACCGGCATCACCCCCGATTTCATCACCATCGACGGGGCGGAGGGCGGCACCGGCGCGGCCCCCGCCGAATTCGCCGACCATAAGGGCGCGCCCATCCGCGAGGGGCTGATGCTGGTGCACAACACACTGGTGGGCATGGGTTTGCGCGATCGCATCCGCCTCATCGTGTCGGGCAAGCTGATCAGCGCCTTCGACATGTGCCGGATGTTCGCGCTCGGCGCGGATGGCTGCAACATCGCGCGCGGCTTCATGTTCGCGGTGGGCTGCATCCAGGCGCAGGTGTGTCATTCCGGCAAGTGCCCCACCGGCGTGACCACGCAGGACCCGGGCCGCTACCGCGCCCTCGTGGTGGCCGACAAGTATCAGCGCGTTGCCAATTTCCACCGCAACACGATGATGGCACTCAAGGAGGCGGTGGAATCCTCAGGGCTTCAAACCCCGCAGGACTTCACCCCCCATCACCTGATGATCCGCGTGAGCAGCCGCGAGGTCCGCTCGGCGGCGAGCCAGTACCTGTGGCTGGAGGAGGGCGAGTTGCTCTCGGGCGAGGTCAGCCACCCGGCCTTCGCCAAGTATTGGAGCCACGCCCGCCCCGACAGCTTCGCCTTCGCCTGAGCCATGGCCGCGCCGGTCTCGTCCATCCGCAATCTCGGCCCGGCATCCGACGCGGCCTTCGCCCGCGCCGGGATCACCAGCGCGGAGCGGCTGCGCGAGATGGGGCCGGACGCGGCCTACGAGGCGCTGTTGCAAAGCGGCGCGCGGCCGCATTTCATCGCCTATTACGCGTTGGTGATGGGGCTTCAGGGCCGTCCCTGGAACGACTGCGCGGGCGCGGAAAAGGCCGCGCTGCGGGCCCGGTTCGACGCGATCAAGGCGCGCACGGAAGGCGGCGGCGGCGACAGCCCCGACGCGGCCATCGAGGCTATGCTCGACCGGATCGGGACGGGGCTGCGGCGGTAGCCCGCGCGGTGCGGCGGCGGCCGCTGCCGCCCTGCCGCTCACATCTTCATGGCCGGCACCGGCGGCGTCACCCGCCGCTTGAGCACCGCCTCGCGCCACGCGATAAAGCTCACCGCCCCCACGATCACCGTGCCGCCCAGCACGACGAACGGGTCCACCCCCTCGCCGAACATCACCGCGCCCAGGATCACCGCCCAGACCAGTTGCAGGAAGGTGACCGGCTGTGTCACCGCCAGCGGCGCGGCGCGGAATGCCAGCGTCATCGTGTAATGCCCGCCGGTTGCAAGGCAGGCCACCCCGAACAGCACCGCCAGTTCCCATGACGTTGGCGGCACCCAGACCGCCCAGGCCATCGGCGCAAGCCCCACCGTCACCGTGATCGACAGCATCGCCACCACCACGCCCGCGCTCAGCCGCGCCGAGATCATCTTGGCCAGCAGGTAGGAGCCGCCGAAGAAGATCGCGGTAAAGATCATCGCCACATGGCCCGGCCCGACATCGCGAAACCCCGGGCGCAGGATGATCAGCGCCCCGATCAGCGCCACAACCACGGCCATCACCCGCCGCACCGCCAGACGTTCGCCGAGAAACAGCGCAGCCCCAAGCGTCACGTAGACCGGTGAGAGGTAATTCATCGCCGTCACATCCGCCAGCGGGATACGCGCCATGGCAAAGAACCAAAGCGCCACGCCCGCCGTGTGAAACGCCCCGCGCGCACCGATCAGGCCCCATGTCCGCCGGTCCAGCCGCAAGTCGCGCAGCGTCGCCAGCATCGGAAGCAGAAACACCAGCCCCAGCACGTAGCGCAGGAATGCCGCCTGCGGCGCGGGCACCCGCGTGCCCAGAACCTTCACGAGCGCCGTGACCCCGACGAACAGAAGCCCCGTCACCACCATCCAGAACACGCC
>CAJXKX010000515.1 GCA_913055965.1 uncultured Roseovarius sp. | reverse complement strand
CGCATCCTCGAGGCGTTTCCCACCCATTACCCCCGCCATATCCTCGAACAGGCGGCCATCGCCGAGGCGTTCCTGCCCGGTCGCGTCGATGCCGACCTGCAGGGCGTGGCCGATACCGTGGCCGCCCGGCTCGACATGATCTCGAACGAGTACGAGCGCGGCTGGCAGGGCCGCCCGACGCAGGATCACGGCATCCGCCTGACCCGCACGGTGCGCGGGGTCGAGGAAATCCGCACGCTCGACGGCCCCGTGCTGCGCGGCGGCGAGGCGCGCAGGCTGGCGCAGATGACGCAGGCGCTGCGCGACATCTACCGCGAGCGCGCGACGCTCCTGCGCAAGGACCGCGCGCAGCCCATCTTCGGCCCGCTCGACCTGTTGGCGGCGATCCTGAAAGAGGGCGAAAAGGGCCTCACGCTCCAGCGCTACAAGGGGCTGGGCGAAATGAACCCCGATCAGCTGTGGGAAACCACGCTCGACCCCGAGGCGCGCACGCTCTTGCAGGTCAGGATCGACGACGTGGCCGAGGCCGACGATCTCTTTACCAAGCTGATGGGCGACGTGGTTGAACCGCGCCGCGAATTCATCCAGGAAAACGCGCTCAGCGTCGAGAATCTCGATTTCTGAGCCGCGCTGCGCGGGGCAGACCGCGCAGCGGCATCACCCGGCGGCGCGCAGAAAGGCCACGACATGAGCACATTCGACGAAGACCTTTTTCTCAAGGGGCTGGAACAGCGCAAGGCCACGCTTGGGGCCGAGTATGTCGAGCAGAGCCTCGCCGCCGCAGATGATTTCTCGCGCCCCTTCCAGGAGGCGATGACGGCATGGTGCTGGGGTTTTGGCTGGGGCGACGACGTGATCGACGCCAGGACGCGCTCGATGATGAACCTCGCGATGATCGGCGCGCTCGGCAAGATGCACGAATGGGAACTCCATTGTCGCGGCGCGGTCAATAACGGGGTCACGCGCGAGGAAATCCGCGCCATCATCCACGTGATCGGCATCTATTGCGGCGTGCCGCAGGCGCTGGAATGCTTTCGCGCCGCGCGCCGGGTGCTGGACGAGGGCTGAGACGGGGCGCGGGCGGGCACCCTATTCCGCCGCGATCGCCCGTGTTTCCGCCGCGCGGAACAGCGCCCTGCCCTGCCGCGCGCGCTGCAGGATATCGGGCGGTGCCAGCATCTCGGGCGTGCTCATGAGCCAGCCGACCCGCCGCCCCGACAGCATCGACAGCGGCGCGGCGAGCCCGAGGCTGAGTGCGATGGGCGCGAGCCACAGAGATACCAGCCCCGCCGCGATCCCCAGGCCCAGCAGCAGCGCGCTCGCCGTTTCGAGCGCGTGAAAGGTCAGCACCGTCAGGGGCCCGTAATCGCCGCCCTTGCGCGCCTGCGGCGACCAGATCGGGCGAATGCCCGCGACCGTGCGCAACACCGCCACCACCTGTTGCACCATCATCACCGGGGCAAACAGGATCGACAGCACGATCTCGGCCATGAGCGACACCGAGAACCGCGCCGCGCCGCCGAACCGCGCCACCGGCACATCGCCCGCGAGGATCGCGAGCGCGCCCATCGCCTTGGGCGCAAGCAGCATCGCGTACATGAACAAGAGGATCATCCCCGATTGCACGCCGCTCATCTCGGGCCAGACCGGGTAGAGCGGATTCTCGGCCGAAAAATAGCTGATGACGCTGTCGGGCCCGTTGCCCAGGAGCGCCCAGATCACCAGCAGGATGAACCATGCGGGCGACAGAAGATAGCTCATCGCGCCGTGCAGCAGGTGAAACCGCGAGACGATGTGCAGCCCCCTTGTGCCCAGCAGGCGCAGGTGTTGCAGGTTGCCGTGGCACCAGCGCCGGTCGCGCAGCGCGTAGTCGATGAGCGTCGCGGGCGGCTCTTCGTAGCTGCCGCCGATGCCGGGCACGAAGCGCACCGACCATCCCGACCGCCGCAAGAGCGCCGCCTCGACGAAATCGTGGCTGAGGATCAGCGCGCCGCGCCGCCCGGTCAGCGTGGGCATGCGCGGCAGCCCCGCGCAATCGGCGAAGGCGCGGGTGCGCAGGATCGCGTTGTGGCCCCAGTAATTGCCCTCCGCCCCGCTCCAAGCGGCGAGCCCCGCGCTGAGCAAGGTGCCGTAAACCGCACCCGCGAATTGCTGCATCCGGCCGAAAAGCGTGTCCGAGCCGATCACCAGCGGG
>CAJXKX010000514.1 GCA_913055965.1 uncultured Roseovarius sp. | reverse complement strand
GATGGTCGGCTCCGGCATCGGCGGCATCGAGGGCATCGTAGATGCTGGCTACACGCTGCGCGACCGCGGTCCGCGGCGCGTTTCCCCGTTCTTCATTCCCGGGCGTCTCATCAATCTCGCGGGCGGGCAGGTCTCCATTCGTCACAAGCTGCGCGGCCCCAACCACTCGGTCGTCACCGCATGCTCGACCGGCGCGCACGCCATCGGCGATGCCAGCCGGCTGATCGCGCTGGGCGATGCCGACGTCATGGTGGCCGGCGGCACGGAATCGCCGATCAGCCGCATTTCGCTTGCCGGTTTCGCCGCCTGCAAGGCTCTGTCGACGGCACGCAACGACGATCCGACCGCTGCTTCGCGGCCCTATGACCGCGACCGTGACGGTTTCGTCATGGGCGAGGGCTCGGGCATCGTCGTGCTGGAGGAACTCGAGCACGCCAAGGCGCGCGGCGCGAAGATCTATGCCGAGGTGATCGGTTACGGCCTGTCGGGCGACGCCTATCACATCACCGCGCCGTCCGAGGATGGCGATGGCGGGTTGCGCGCCATGCGCGCGGCGCTGCGCAATGCCGGGCTTGAGCCGGGGGCGGTGGATTACATCAACGCCCACGGCACCTCGACCATGGCCGACACGATCGAGCTGAAGGCGGTCGAGACCCTGCTGGGCGACGCGGCGGCGCAGGCCACGATGAGCTCCACCAAATCCGCCACCGGCCACCTGCTGGGCGCGGCGGGCGCGATCGAGGCGATCTTCTCGATCCTCGCCGTGCGCGATCAGGTCGCCCCGCCGACGATCAACCTCGACAATCCGGCGGTCGAGACGGTGCTCGACCTGGCCGCCAACGCCAAACGCGAGCGCCGGATCGACGTGGCGCTCTCCAACAGCTTCGGCTTCGGCGGCACCAATGCCGCGCTGCTGGTGGGGAAACCGCGCTGATGTGGCGTCACATCGCGTCGAACGTGATCACGCTTCTGGTGGTGCTGGCCTTTCTGCTGGGGGGCGTGATCCTCTGGGGGCAGGCGCAGTACACCGCCGAGGGCCCGCTCGACGAGCCGATCTGCCTGCGCGTGCCGCCCGGCACCACCATGCGCGGCGTGTCGCGCGATCTCGAGGGCGAGGGCGCGGTGACGAGCGGCGCGATCTTTCGCGTGGGCGCGGATTACGCCGGGCGCGAGGACGATCTCAAGGCCGGAAGCTGGCTCATCCCCGAGGGGGCGAGCATGGCCGATATCGTCGATCTGATCACCCGCGGCGGGGCCTCGACCTGCGGCACCGAGGTGGTGTGGCGGATCGGCGTGACCGATACCGAGACGGTCGTGCGCGAGCTTGACCCCGCAGAATCGCGGTTCGTCGAGCGTGCGCGGTTCGATCCGGCGGCGGAGGACGCGGCGCGCCCCGAGATCTACGCCACGATGCGCGACCGCGCCGACACCCGTTTCCGGCTGGCCTTTGCCGAGGGGATCACGAGCTGGCAGGTGGTCGAGGGGCTGAAATCCGTCGATGTGCTGACCGGCGAAGTGGGCGAGGTGCCGCCCGAGGGCAGCCTCGCGCCCGACAGCTACGAGGTGCGCCCCGGCGACACGCGCGCGAGCGTGATCGCGCGGATGCAAGAGGCGCAGGAAGAGATCCTCGCCGCCGCGTGGGAGGCGCGCGCCGACGGCCTGCCGCTCGACAGCCCCGAAGAGGCGCTGATCCTCGCCTCGATCATCGAGAAGGAGACCGGCGTCGCCGAGGAGCGGCGGCAGGTGGCGAGCGTGTTCGTCAACCGCCTGCGGCGGGGGATGCGGCTCCAGACCGACCCGACGGTGATCTACGGCATCACCGAGGGGCGGGGTGTGCTGGGCCGGGGCATAAGGCAGAGCGAATTGCGCGGCGCGACGCCGTGGAACACCTATGTGATCGACGGGCTGCCGCCCACGCCGATCGCCAACCCGGGCCGCGCCAGCATCGCGGCGGCGGTCGATCCGGACGCGACCGATTACGTCTATTTCGTCGCCGATGGCAGCGGTGGCCACGCCTTTGCCAGGACCCTCGCCGAGCACAACCGCAACGTCGCCCGCTGGCGCGAGATCGAGGCGGAGCGCGCGGACGAGTAGGGGGCGGGGATGGCCTTGAGCGGACGTTTGCCACCCGCCCCGCGCGGAACAAGGCGTGCTTGCACGCCGCCGCGCGAGCGCCCGACCGCCCGGACGGGCGGGCG
>CAJXKX010000513.1 GCA_913055965.1 uncultured Roseovarius sp. | reverse complement strand
CCCCGCCGCGGGCAGCCGCAGGATACCCATGCCGCGCGCCTCGATCCGCCCGCGGATGGTCTCGGGCGCGTCGGCCATCAGCCGCGCGCCCTCGCGCCACAGCCGGGTCCGGTCATCCGCGACCAGTTCGGCCCCGAGCGCCAGCAGCCGCAGCCCGAGGCCCGACTTGCCCCGCCCCGAGCGCCCCCGGATCAGCACCGCCCGCGCCCCGCGCGCCACGCAGGTGCCATGCACGGTCTGCACCGCCGGCGCCGCCGGATCGTCGCCCCCCGGCCCGGCGCGCCCCGCCATCCCCGCTCAGACCGGCAGGCCGACGACGAACCGCGCGCCCAGCGGCTCCGAGGTCGGGTCGGCGCTCGTGGGGCGGATGTTCTCGGCCCAGATCACGCCGTCATGCGCCTCCACGATCTGCTTGGAGATCGCCAGCCCCAGCCCGGAATTGTTGCCGAAATCGCCCTCGGGCCGCTGCGAGTAAAAGCGCTGGAAAATCTTCTCCAGCGCCTCCTCGGGGATGCCGGGGCCGGTATCCTCGACCACCACCAGCACGCGGTTGGCGCGGCGGCGCGCCCAGAGCCGGATCGCGTCGCCCTCCTCGCAAAAGCTGATGGCGTTGGTGATGAGATTGACGAAGACCTGCGCCAGACGCGGCTCCAGCCCGGTGACGACGACCGGCGCAGAAGGGAAATCGGTGATGAAATCCACGCCCTTGCGCCCCGCCTCCTCGCTCAGGTACTGCGCCAGGCTGCTCAGCAGCGCCACCAGGTCAAACGGCTCCTGCGCCTCCTTGACCAGTTCGGAATCGAGCCGCGAGGCGTTGGAGATATCGCTCACCAGCCGATCCAGCCGGCGCACGTCGTGCTCGATCACCTCCAGCAGGCGCTCGCGCTGATCGTCGCGCTTGGCGATGCGCATCGTGCCCACCGCCGAGCGCAGGCTCGCCAGCGGGTTCTTGATCTCGTGGGCCACGTCGGCGGCGAATTGCTCGTTGCTCTCGATCCGGCTGTAGAGCGCGCCCACCATGCCGCGCAGCGCGCCCGACAGCCGCCCGATCTCGTCGGGGCGCGCGGTCAGGTCGGGTATGCGGATGCGCCCGCCGCCGCTGCGCCCGCGGTTGCGTTCGCGCCCGATCTCGGCGGCGGCGGCCAGATCGGCCAGCGGGTTCGAGATGGTCGAGGCCAGCACCAGGCTCAGCCCCACCGAGATGAGCGTCGCGATCAGGAACATCTGCAGCACCCGCTCGCGCTCGGCCGCAGAAATCCGCGCGACATCGCCCGAGCCGTCGACCAGCACCACCGCGCCCACCGGGGTCGCGCCGCGCATCACCGGTGCGGCCGCGCGCAGCACCGTGTCGCCGCCGCTCTCGGCGGCGCGCACCTGCGGGCCGCCCGACACCGCCGCATCGACCAGATCGCGCAGCACCTCCATCGGGTCCGGGGCCGCGTCGCCGCCCCGCTCCGCCGCGAACGGCACCGAGATCACGCTCCAGACCCGGCCCAGAAGATCGGTGAGCGGCGTGGCGGGCCCGTCCGCCGCCGCCGCCGCCGCCGCGCCGTCGGGCGCGCCCGCCTTCTTCCCCAGCAACAGCCCGGTGCGGTCGAACAGGTAGGCCTCGACATCCGCGCGCAGCGCCAGCCGCTCCAGCGTGTCCTCGACATCGAGCCCGTCACCGGTCGCGAGGTTGACCGGCGCGGTGCGCGGCAGCCGCGCCGCCACCACGTCGGCGGTCAGCGCGGCGCGCTCGCGCAGGCTCTCGACATGCTGGCGCACCAGCGTGTCCTGCGTGCCGTTGAGATAGAGAATGCCGATGACCAGCACGTTGAGCGCGATCAGGTTGAACGTCACGATCTTGCGCGTGAGCGGCGAGCGCCGCAGCGAGAGCCACCCGCGCCGCGCCCGCCTTTCGGTCAGTTCCGCCTCCTCGATGCGGTCCGGCGCGACGAAATCATCCCCCAGGACGAGATCGCCATCCCTGCGCGCGCGCGTGTCGCCCACGTTCATCCCCTCGGCCAGGGTCATCATTCCTCGTTGTAACGATACCCGATCCCGTAGAGCGTTTCGATGGCCGAGAATTCGGGATCGACCATCCGCAGTTTCTTGCGCAGCCGCTTGATGTGGCTGTCGATGGTGCGGTCGTCGACATAGACCTGATCGTCATAGGCGACGTCCATCAGCTGATCGCGGCTCTTGACGAAGCCGGGGCGCTGC
>CAJXKX010000512.1 GCA_913055965.1 uncultured Roseovarius sp. | reverse complement strand
CGCATGGGCGCGGCAGGTCCGCCATGGTCAGCTCGCGCCGGGGCTTGGGTGCGGGCGCGTCGGGGTCGGGCGGCGGCGGGTTCAGGATGTTGCGCACCCACTGGTCCGCCTCGGCGCAGCCATCGCCCGGCGGCGGGGCCGCCTGCTCCACGCAACCGCTTGCATCTTCGGGGCAATTCAGCCGCACATGGAAATGGTAGTGATGCCCCCACCACGGCCGGACCTTGCGCAGCCACGCCCGGTCGCCGGTCTCGTCGCGGCACATCTGCACCTTGGCCCCGGGGAAAATGAAGATGCGGGCGGTGCGCGGGTCTTGCGCGGCGGCCTTGACGATCTCGTGATGGGCGCGGGTCCAGTTGTCGTTGGTATAGGCCCCGTTGGCCCTTCTCATTGAAATCGAAGAGATATTTTCCCGCGCCGCGCGGCTGAGCGTCAGGTCGTCGGCGGGGCGCAGCCAGATATCGGCGTCGAGCCCCATCTGGTGGCTGCGATGCCCCGACAGCATCGGCCCGCCGCGCGGCTGGCTGATATCGCCCACGTAGATGCCGTTCCAGCCCGGCTGCCGCGCTGCCACGCGGGAGAGTTTCTGAACCATGTCGATGGTTTCGGGGTGTCCCCAGTTGCGGTTGCGGCTGAGCCGCATGGCCTGCCAGGTGGGCCCCGTCTCGGGCAGGGGCACCGCTCCGGCCAGACAGCCCCCTGCATAGCTGCCATAGGCGGCGGGCGCGTGCTCGCTGCCGCCCCGCTGCGCGCCGAAAAGCTGCTTTGCATGAACGCCTTGCATCTCTGCCGGGATGCTCTGGCTCGACAGGGTGCCGGGCGCGGGCGCGCGCTCCTGCGCGCCCATGCAGCCACCAAGCGCCAGGGCTGCGGCGAACAGGGCGATACGTCTCATGATGTCCGGTCTCCCTCGGCCCTGACCCATCGTAGCAGCAACAACCCCAGCACGAAAAGCCCGATCACCGGCGCGATGCCGATCCGCGCACTGCCCGACAGCGTGGTGACGAGCCCGATCAGCGCCGGGGCGAGAAACGCCGTGGCGCGCCCCGACAGGCCGTAGAGCCCGAAATTCTCGGTCGGGGCGGCGGGGTCTGTATGGCGCACCATCAGGGTGCGGCTCGCCGCCTGAAGCGTGCCGCCCAGGCCCCCGATCAGAACGCCGCAGCCGAAGAAGATCGCGTCCGGCAGGGTCGAGCCCTCGGTCAGCGGCAGGCCCCAGATCTGGCTGCGATCCATCCCCACGACCGTAACGCAGACCGCGATCAGCCCCCAGATCGCCGCGATGATCACCGGCTTGGGGCCGAAGCGCGCGTCGAGCCTGCCGCCCAGCCAGCTGAACAGCGCCGCCGAGATCGCGCCGATGATCCCGAAGATGCCCACCGAGGTTATCGACCAGTCGAGCACCAGGATCGCGTAGGTGCCGCCGAAGCCGTAGAGCCCGTTGAGCGCGTCGCGGTAGAACATCGAAGAACCGAGATAGGCGCTGAGGCTCAGGCGATGGCGCAAGCTCTTGATCGTATTCAGCAAAAGCCGCAGCGCATCCCGCACCCCGCCGCCGCGCCGCGAGGGTCCGGTATCGCGCACCCACAGGAAATAGGGCACCATGAAGAGCGCGAACCACAGCGCCGTGAACGGCCCGACGAAGCGCGTGCCCTCGCGCGCGCCCGCATCGAGCCCGAAGGCCGGATCAAGCCCCGCGAGCGTCTTGCCGCTCGGCTGTTCGACGAAGAGCAGCAGCATGATCAGCAGCGACAGCACCCCGCCCGCATAGCCGAAGGCAAAGCCCGACCCCGAGATCGCGCCCACCTCTTCCTGCGAGCCGAGCGAGGGCAGCTGCGAGTTGATGAAGATGAGCGCGTATTCGGCCCCGATGAAGCCCAGGCCAAAGGCCATGAGCCCGAACCACAGGTTCGAGCCGTCGGGCATCATGCCCCAGATCGCCGCCGCGCCCGCCACATACATCACCGAGAACACCACGATCCAGGGCAGCCGCCGCCCCGTCGTGTCGGCAAAGGCCCCCATGACCGGCGCGCCCAGCCCGATGATCAGCCCGCTCACCGTCAGACCGGTGGACCAGAGCGCCTGTGCGCGGGCATCCGCCGCCTGCTCGGGCAGGCCCGCGTTCATGTAATACTCGGCCGCGACCGAGGCGAAATAAGGGCCGAAGATGAAGGTGATCAGAAGGGAATGGTAAGGCTGGCTCGCCC
>CAJXKX010000511.1 GCA_913055965.1 uncultured Roseovarius sp. | reverse complement strand
GGAATCACCCGTTTAGACTACACCTCCAGCCCCACCATTCCATCGTCATCACCCGCCGCGAGGACAGGTGCCAATGCACCGACGGCAGGCGGAACCCCTCGTCACCGCGCGTGTTCGCGCCGAATTCCGAGGCCGATGCCGCCTCGAGCCGCAGGTCGAGTTCGCCCGTGACCACGCCTTCGAAATGCGCGATCACGTCCGTGGGCCGCAGCCGCCGCGCGCCGGGGGCGAGCAGTTCCACCATCCGGGCGGCGAAATAGAACGCGTCGATGTCGCGGCGAAAGGCCCGTTCGATGCCGGGGCGCAGCACCTTGACGGCCACGGTCTCGCCGGTCTCGCGCAACCGCGCCTTGTGGACCTGCGCGATCGAGGCGGCGGCCACGGGCGGGCTGAACTCGTCGAACATCGCGTCCACCGGGCGGCCCAGTTCGGCGGCGATGGCGGCCTTGGCGGTCTCGACGGAGAAGGGCGGCAGCTTGTCCTGCAGAACCCGAAGCTGCGCGGCAAGCTCTTCGCCCACGAGATCGGGCCGGGTGCTGAGAATCTGGCCGAACTTGATATAGGCCGGGCCAAGCGCGGTGAGCGCGCGCACCGCCGAAGGCGTCGTCTCGTCACCGCGATAGCCCAGCCACTGGAACGGCCAGGCGAGCGCGCGCATGGTCGCGCGCACCAGCGGCGGTGCCTCGAACGCCTCCATGATGAGACCCATCGCGCCGGTGCGCTCGAGCGTGGCGCCGGTGCGGATCAGCCGCAGGATATTGTGCGGGCCCCTCAAATCTTCCAGCCCGAATGCAGGGCCGCGATGCCCATGCTCAGGTTGCGGTATTTCGCCTGTCCGAAGCCCGCCGCGCGCACCATGTCCAGAAACGTCTCCTGATCGGGAAAGCGGCGAATCGACTCGACGAGATATTGGTAACTGTCGCGGTCATTCGCGATCGCCTGGCCCAGCCGCGGGATGATGTTGAAGGAATAGAGATCATAGACCTTCTGCATCAGGTCGTTGGGAATCCGGCTGAATTCCAGCACCATCAGCCGGCCGCCGGGCCTGAGCACGCGGAACGCCTCGTCGAGCGCGTCCTGCGGGCGGGTCACGTTGCGGATGCCGAAACTGATCGTGTAGACGTCGAAGCTGTTGTCGGCGAAAGGCAGCGCCATCGCGTCGCCCACAACCCAGTCGAGGCTGTCGGCCCTTGCCTCGGCCTCGGCGCGCTTGCGCCCCTCGACCAGCATCGCCTCGGTCAGGTCGAGCACGGTGGCATGGCCGTGCCCCGCGCGCCCGAGGAAGCGGAAGCTGATATCGCCGGTGCCGCCCGCCACATCGAGCAGGTGCTGCCCGGGGCGCGGTGCGAGCCAGTCCATCATCGCATCCTTCCAGATGCGGTGGATGCCGAGGCTCATGGCGTCGTTCATCACGTCGTATTTCGACGCCACCGAGCCGAAGACCCCGCGCACGCGGCCCGCCTTTTCCGATTCGGGCACCTCCTGGTATCCGAAATGGGTGGTTTTCTCGCTCATCGCCTGCCCCGGCTCTTGCCGTTTGTGATCCTCGCCCTTCTTATAGGCCGCTGACCGGGGGTGACAATGCGCCCCTTTCACGCGCCGAGGTGAGCGATGCCCGAATTGCCCGAGGTCGAAACCGTCCGACGCGGCCTGTCGCCCGTGATGGAAGGGCAGGCCATCGCGCGGGCGCGCGTGAACCGCCCCGACCTGCGCTGGCCGTTTCCGCCCGACTTGGCCGCGCGGCTGACGGGCGCGCGGGTGCTGGCGCTCCGGCGGCGGTCGAAATACCTGCTTGCCGATCTGTCGTCGGGCGAGACGCTGCTGGTGCACCTGGGCATGTCGGGGCGGATGCTGGTTTCGGGCGATCCGCTGGGCCGGTTCGTGCATGACCACCCCGCGCCCGAGAAACACGATCACGTGATCCTCGACATGGAGGACGGCGCGCGCATCACCTTCAACGACCCGCGCCGTTTCGGCGCGATGGACCTGATGCCGACGGCGGCGGCCGAGGCGCATCCGTTGCTGGCGAAGCTCGGCCCCGAACCGCTCGGCAATGGCTTTCACGAGGGCCATCTCGCCGCCGCCGTCGCGGGGCGGCGCACGCCGGTAAAGGCGGCGCTGCTGGATCAGCGGATCGTGGCAGGGTTGGGAAATATCTATGTGTGCGAGGCGCTTTACCGCGCCCGCATCTCGCCGCGGCGGCTGGCG
>CAJXKX010000510.1 GCA_913055965.1 uncultured Roseovarius sp. | reverse complement strand
CCGCCCGTGGTGCGCCGGAAGGACACCGTGCCTTCGGCGGTGGCGAAGATCGTGTTGCGTTTCATGGTCCGTGTCTCCTCGGTTGGTTGATCACGCCCCCGACCCTGTCGGCCGGAGGTCGGGAGGAGACACGCACGGGGTGGACCAAGAGTTTCAGAAATTTTTTGCGGGGGTGAGGCTGGCCTTGAGAGGTCGTTGCAACACCGGTTGAGGAGCCGCGCGTGAAGGGTGGCGCGTGGCAACTCAAGGCCCTCCGCGCCCGCTGCCCCGGCCTAGCTGTCGCGCACGGCACCGGTGGCCAGCACAGCGCCGGTGGGCGCGCCGGTGGGCGAGCCGCCCTCGGGCTCGTCCGAGATGGCCAGCACCGCCCCGGCGACGCGCCCGCGCAGGGCATCGGGCACCGCGAGGACCGCCTGCGCGTCCTGCGGCATCACGCCGAGCGAGACCGGCGCGTCCTCGCCCGCGATGAGCCACAGTTCCAGCGCCCGCCCTGGGGCCGCGTCCCCGGCCTCGCGATCGACGAAGAGCGTGCCGGTCTCATCGTCATAGGCCGCCCGAACGATCAGGCTGCCATCCTCGGCGGAAATCTGCGCCACGTAGGGCGGATTGTCCGGCGGCACCGGCCCGCGCCCGACCAGATCCGGCAGGAACAGGAAAAGCACCAGCGCCGCCGCCGCCGCGATCCCGCCGCCCCAGAGCGCCAGTCGCCCGGGCCAGCGCGGGCGGCGCGGCTCGGGAAAGAGCCTCGCCTCGAGACGCTTCCAGACATGGGCGGGCGGCACCTGCGGGGTGATGTCGTCGGTCATGGCGGCGAAATCCTCGGCCCATTGCGCGTAGGCTGCGCGCAGGTCGGGATCGCGGCCGAGGCGCGCCTCGAACGCCGCCGCCTCCTCGGCCGACAGGAGGCCGAGGGCGTATTCGCCCGCGAGGATGCGGTCCTCGTCCCGGTCAGGCTGGTCCGGATCGCTCATCGCGACAGACACTCCCTCAGCTTCAAGAGGCTGCGGCGCAGCCAGGTTCGCATCGTGTTGAGCGGCACGTCGAAACGGGCCGCGAGATCGGCATAGGTCTCGCCGTCGAGATAGGCACGGCGCACCGCCTCGGCGCGCGGCGCGGGCAACTCGTCCATGCAGGCGTCGAGCCGCCGCCGCTCGGAGGCTGCGACGGCCTGCGCCTCGGGTCCGGCCCCGCCATCGGCGATCCGGTCGTCGAGCGGGTCGGCGGCCCCTGCCCGGCCGCGCTTGCGCAGGCGGTCAACCGCCGCGTTGCGCGCGATGGTGATGAGCCAGGTCATGGGGCTCAGCCCGTTGGATTTGTAGCGCGCGGCATTGTGCCAGATCCTGACGAAGATTTCCTGCAACACGTCCTCGGCCTCCGCGCGGTCATCCAACACACGCAGGGCAACCCCGAGGAGTTTCGCCGACGTCGCACCGTAGAGCGACGCGAACGCCGCGCGATCCCCTTGCGCCGCGCGCAGGATGTGCCGTTCTATCTCGTCGCGCGTCGCCATACCGTCGTCACTGTCCCCTTTGCCGGGACCTTAGCACGCCGGGCCTGTATGACCAGTGCCCGAAACCCCGTAGGGCCAGCCCGATCTTGCCCCTTCCCCTTGCCCTTGCGCGCGATATGTTGCACCACGACACCGACACATGGCGACCCTATCGAAGGACCGGCGAATTGGCTGACGGCACGATTGACATCAACGCGAAACCGACCGAGGAAATCTCCGTCCGCGAGACCTTCGGCATCGACACCGACATGATCGTGAAGGGGTTCGCCGAGCGCAGCGACCGGGTGCCCGAGTTCGATTCGACCTACAAGTTCGATCCCGACACGACGCTCGCGATCCTCGCGGGGTTTTCCCACAACCGCCGGGTGATGATCCAGGGCTATCACGGCACCGGAAAATCGACCCATATCGAGCAGGTGGCGGCGCGGCTCAACTGGCCTTGCGTGCGGGTCAATCTCGACAGCCACATCAGCCGGATCGACCTGATCGGCAAGGACGCGATCAAGCTGCGCGACGGCGTGCAGGTCACCGAGTTCCAGGAAGGTATCCTGCCCTGGGCGCTTCGCAACCCTGTCGCCATCGTCTTCGACGAATACGACGCCGGCCGGCCCGACGTGATGTTCGTGATCCAGCGTGTTCTGGAGGTTTCCGGCAAGCTGACGCTGCTGGACCAGAACAAGGTGATCCATCCGCACCCCTAT
>CAJXKX010000509.1 GCA_913055965.1 uncultured Roseovarius sp. | reverse complement strand
GATCAGCGCCCCCCTCGGCTTTGCCGTGGCGCGCGACCTGGGCGGTGCCTGCGAGACCGGCCATGGCGACGCCATCGCGGTGATCGGTGACGGCGCGATGTCGGCGGGCATGGCCTTCGAGGCGCTCAACAACGCGGGCCACCTGCAAAAGCGGCTGATCGTCATCCTCAACGACAACGAGATGTCGATCGCGCCGCCCGTGGGCGCGCTGTCGTCCTACCTGTCGCGGCTCTACGCGGGCGCGCCGTTTCAGGATTTCAAGGCCGCCGCCAAGGGGGCCATATCGATGCTGCCGCCGCCCTTCCAGGAGGGGGCACGCCGCGCCAAGGACATGCTCAAGGGGATGGCCGTCGGCGGCACGCTCTTCGAGGAGCTGGGATTCAGCTACGTGGGCCCCATCGACGGGCACGACCTCGACCAGCTTCTGCCGGTGCTGCGCACGGTCAAGGCGCGCGCCACCGGGCCGATGCTCATCCACGTGCTGACCCGCAAGGGCAAGGGCTATGCCCCGGCCGAAGCGGCGCGCGACGGCGGCCACGCGACGGCGAAATTCGACCTCGTCACCGGCAAGCAGAAAA
This sequence comes from uncultured Roseovarius sp., assembly GCA_913055965.1. Classification (GTDB taxonomy): domain Bacteria; phylum Pseudomonadota; class Alphaproteobacteria; order Rhodobacterales; family Rhodobacteraceae; genus Roseovarius. The sequence continues at coordinate 1,643 of CAJXKX010000509.1, read as the reverse complement.
AGGCCCCCTCGAACGCGCCCAGCTACACCCGCGTCTTCGCCGACGCGCTGCTTGACGAGGCGGCGGATGATCCGCGCATCTGCGCGGTCACCGCCGCCATGCCGGACGGCACCGGGCTCGACCGCTTCGCCGGGCGCTACCCGTCGCGGTGCTTCGACGTGGGCATCGCCGAACAGCATGCCGTCACCTTCTCGGCGGGGCTCGCGGCGGGCGGGATGCGGCCCTTCTGCGCGCTCTATTCCACCTTCCTGCAACGCGGCTACGACCAGGTGGTGCACGACGTGGCGATCCAGCGCCTGCCGGTGCGCTTCGCCATCGACCGCGCGGGGCTCGTGGGGGCGGACGGGGCCACCCATGCGGGCAGCTACGACATCGCCTTTCTCGCCAACCTGCCCGGTTTCGTGGTCATGGCCGCCGCCGACGAGGCGGAACTCAAACACATGGTCGCTACCGCCGCGCGCCATGACGCGGGGCCCATCGCCTTCCGCTACCCGCGCGGCGAGGGCACGGGCGTCGAGATGCCCGAGCGCGGCACCCCGCTCGAGATCGGGCGCGGGCGCATCGTGCAGGCGGGGGCGGATGTGGCGATCCTGTCCTTCGGCACGCGCCTGTCCGAGGTTATGACCGCCTGCGAGGGCCTGCGCGCGCGCGGCATCGTGCCGACCGTCGCAGACGCCCGCTTCGCCAAGCCGCTCGACGAGGCGCTGATCCTCGATCTCGCCGCCCGGCACGACGCGCTCATCACCATCGAGGAAGGCGCCATCGGCGGCTTTGGCAGCCATGTGTCGCACTGTCTCGCCGAGGCGGGCGTGTTCGACACAGGGTTCAAGTTCCGCTCGATGGTGCTGCCCGACATCTTCATCGACCAGGCCAGCCCCGCCGACATGTACGCCACCGCCCGGCTCTCCGCCGCCGATATCGAGGCGCGGGTGCTGGCGCTGATGGGGCTGGGGCAGGTGCGCGACAAGCGCGCCTGACCCCGCGCCCCGAACCGCAGGAAAGGACCACGCCCGATGCTCCGCCTCCTCGCCCTCTGCCTCGCCCTCGCCACAGCCGCCCCCGCACAGACACTCGACACCGGCGCCGGGCCGGTCACCGTCACCCCCATGATCACCGGTCTTGACGAGCCCTGGGCGCTCGGCTTCTTGCCCGACGGCGGCGTGCTGGTGACCGAGCGGGGCGGGCGGCTGCTGCTGCATCGTGACGGGACGCTGCGCGAGGTCGCGGGCGTGCCGCGCGTGGCCGCGCGCGGGCAGGGCGGTCTGCTCGACTTGCTGGTGCCCGGCGATTTCGCGCAGACCCGCACGCTCTTCTTCACCTATTCCAGGCCCCAGCCCGATGGCGCGGGCACGGCGGTGGCCCGCGCCCGGCTCTCGTCCGACGCCACCCGGCTCGAGGACTGGCAGGTGATTTTCGAGCTCACCCCGGGCTCCTCCGGCGGGCGGCATTTCGGCTCGCGCCTCGTCGAGGGCGCGGACCGGCGGCGCCAGCCCCTCCAGCCAGCCGAGCAGGAACGCCCGGTCGGCGACCCGCTCGGCGACCCGGGGCCTGGATCTGTCCGGGCGCAGCTTCCTGCACGACTATCGCTGGCGCGACGATGAAGGGTTCAAGATCCTTGAACTCATCATGACCGCGCCCATGGT
>CAJXKX010000508.1 GCA_913055965.1 uncultured Roseovarius sp. | reverse complement strand
CCCCCTTCCCCCCTGCCGCCTTCGCCGCTACCCTTCCCGCACCCAAACCGGAGGCCCCATGACACTCGACGGAAAACACGCCCTCGTCACCGGGGGCGGCACCGGCATCGGTCTCGCCATCGCCCGCGCGCTCGCCGGTGCGGGGGCCGAGGTCACCATCACCGGACGCCGCGCCGAGGTGCTCGACGCAGCCGCAGGCCCGCGCCTGCACCCGCAGGTGATGGACGTGACCGACGAGACGAGCGTCGCGCGGGGCGTGGCCGCAGCCGTCGCGGCCCGCGGCCCGGTGCAGATCTGCATCCCCAACGCCGGGGTCGCCGAGGGCCGCGCCCTGCACAAGACCGACACCGAATTCTGGCGGCGGATCATGACCACCAATCTCGACGGCGCGTTCTGGACCATCCGTGACTGCCTGCACGGGATGCGCCGCGCCGAATGGGGCCGTGTCGTCGCCATCTCTTCCATTGCCGGGCTGCGCGGTCTCAAGGGGGCCTCGGCCTATACCGCGTCAAAGCACGGGCTGATCGGGCTCGTCCGCGCGCTCAGCGAGGATTACCTCGGCAGCGGCCTCACCTTCAACGCGGTCTGCCCGGGCTACGTGGATACCGAGATCGTCAGCCGCAACGCCGCCGCCATTTCCGAGCGCGCGGGCGTCACGCCCGACGAGGCGCGCGCCATGATGATCGCGGCCAACCGCCACGACCGCCTGATCGCCCCCGACGAGGTGGCGCAGGCCGTGCTGTGGCTCTGCGGCCCCGGATCGGGCAGCGTCAACGGCCAGTGCATCGAGATCGCGGGCGGGCAGGTGTGAGGGAGGGCACGGGATGACCGATTTCGACGCCACACGCGCGCTCTTCCACCTGCCCGAGGGGGTGATCTATCTCGACGGCAACTCGCTCGGGCCGCTGCCCCGCGCCGCCACGGCCCGGATGCAGCGCGCGATGCAGGACGAGTGGGGCGAGATGCTCATCACCGGCTGGAATCGCGCCGGGTGGATGGCGCAGCCGCGCGCCCTGGGCGACCGCATCGGGCGGCTGATCGGGGCCGCGCCCGGCAGCGTGGTGCTGGGCGACACGCTGTCGGTCAAGGTCTATCAGGCGCTCGCCGCCGCGCTTGCGCTGCGCCCCGACCGCCGCGTGATCCTCTCGGACAGCGGCAACTTCCCCTCCGATCTCTACATGGCCGAGGGGCTGATCCGCGCGCTCGACCGCGGCCACGAATTGCGCGTCGTGGCCCCCGAGGAGGTGGCGGAGGCGATCACCGACGAGGTCGCCGTGACGCTGCTCACCGAGGTCGATTACCGCACCGGGCGGCTTCACGACATGGCCGGTCTCACCGCCCGCGCCCACGCGGCAGGCGCGCTCACCATCTGGGATCTGGCGCACAGCGCGGGCGCGCTGCCGGTCGATGTGGCGGGCGCGGGGGCGGATTTCGCGGTGGGCTGCACCTACAAGTATCTCAACGGCGGCCCCGGCGCGCCCGCCTTCATCCACGTCGCCCCGCGCCACGCGGACGCGGCTTTCCCCGCGCTCTCCGGCTGGCTGGGGCACGACGCGCCCTTCGCCTTCGAGCAAGCCTACCGCCCCGGCGCGGGGATCGAGCGGATGCGCGTGGGCACGCCCCCGGTGCTCGCCATGGCCGCGCTCGAGGCGGCGCTCGATATCTGGGACGGCGTCGACATGGGCGCGCTGCGCGCCCGCTCCATCGCCCTGAGCGAGATGTTCATCGCGGGGGTCGAGGCCGCCTGCCCGATGCTCACCCTCGCCAGCCCGCGCGATCCCGCGCGGCGCGGCTCACAGGTCTCGTTCCGGTTCGGGCACGGTTATGCCGCCATGCAGGCGCTCATCGCGCGCGGCGTGATCGGCGATTTCCGCGCCCCCGACATCATGCGGTTCGGCTTTACCCCGCTCTATCTGCGCGAGAGCGACGTTCAGGCGGCGATCCGCACCGTGGCGCAGGTGATGCAGGAAAACCTGTGGGACGACCCCGCCCATCACCGGCGTCACGCCGTGACCTGAACGCGCCCCGCCTGCCTCGCGCGCCGAAAATCACCACAATTCATCTCAATTCCACCGGAATGCATCCCTAATCCCGCCGCAGCCCGGCTGTATCCGGTCTGGAAACAGTAGCGCGCCGTCGCGCCATATGTGCGGGTTATCGAGATGCCGACGACATTCAACTGGATCCATCTCGGCCAATCGGGCCTGATCCTCGACCCGACCGAAGGCAACA
>CAJXKX010000507.1 GCA_913055965.1 uncultured Roseovarius sp. | reverse complement strand
CCGACTTGAGCTCCTGCAACAGCCCCACGTCGGGCGACGCCTCGTCGAGCCAGTCGCAGAGCGCGGCGTGACGCGCCTTGATGCCGTTGATGTTGAAGCACGCGATGCGCATGATCGTCTCTCCCGCCGCCCTTGCCTCTCTATCGCGCGGGCCCGCGCATGGTGCAAGGCTCAGATCGAGAACGACGTCCCGCAGCCGCAAGAGGCGGTGGCGTTGGGGTTGTCGATGGTGAAGCGCGCGCCGATCAGCTCTTCGGTAAAGTCGATGGTGGCCCCGGCGAGAAAGGGCAGCGAGACGCTGTCCACCACGACGCTCTCGCCCTCGCCCTCGAGGACAAGATCGTCCTCGGACGGCGCATCGAGGCGGATGTCGTATTGAAAGCCGGAACAGCCGCCACCCTCGACCGCCACGCGCAGGGCCTTGCCATCGGCGCCCGCGCCGATCTCTGCGAGGCGGGCAAAGGCGCGGGGGGTGACCTTGGGGGGCAGTTGCATGGGTGTCCTCGGTGGTTTCGCGTGGATTTGCTTTCTGCAATATATGTGCCCTGAGCGCGCCGCCACAAGGACCGAAACATGACCGCCCCCTTCGCGACCGATCCCGCCCGCACGCGCGGCCGCCGCGTGGCCGAGGACGAGAGCGCCTTTCGCTCGCCCTTTCAGCGCGACCGCGACCGGATCATCCATTCCAGCGCCTTTCGCCGGCTCAAGCACAAGACGCAGGTCTTCGTGGCACATGAGGGCGATTACTACCGAACGCGGCTCACCCATTCGATCGAGGTGGCGCAGGTGGCGCGCACCATCGCGGGGGCGCTCGGGCTCGATACCGACCTGACCGAGGCGGTGGCGCTCGCCCATGATCTCGGCCACACGCCCTTCGGGCACGCGGGCGAGGACGCGCTCGCGGCGCTGATGGCCCCCTATGGCGGCTTCGATCACAACGCGCAGGCGCTGCGGATCGTGACCGTGCTCGAACGGCACTACGCGGCCTTCGACGGGCTGAACCTGACCTGGGAGACGCTGGAGGGGCTGGCCAAGCATAACGGCCCGGTCACCGGCGCGCTGCCGCTTGCGCTCGCGGAATGCGACGCGGTGCACGGGCTTGAACTGGCCACCCATGCCGGTGGCGAGGCGCAGGTGGCGGCCATTGCCGACGACATCGCCTACAACAACCACGATCTGCATGACGGGCTGCGCGCGGGGCTCTTCACCGATGCTGAGATCGCGGATCTGCCCATCGTCGGTGCCTGCTACGCAGAGGTGGACCGGCTCTATCCGCGCCTCGACCCCAAGCGTCGCCGCCACGAGGCGCTGCGCCGGGTGTTCGGCGAGATGGTGGGCGACGTGATCGCCGAGAGCGGGCGGCTTCTCGCCGCCCATGCGCCGGGCTCCGTCGAGGCGTTGCGCGCGCTCGGCGGCCCGGTGATCCGCTTTTCGCCCGGGATGTGGCAGGACCTGCAGGCGATCCGGGGGTTCCTGTTCGCCCGGATGTATCGCGCCCCGGCGGTCAACGACATGCGGCGCATGGTGGCGCGGGTGATCGGCGAGCTTTTCCCGGTCTATCTCGACGCGCCGGAACACCTGCCCGACGAGTGGCGCGCCGACGTGGCGCGCGCGCCGGACCGCGCGGCGCTGGCGCGGCTGGTGGGCGACTACATCGCCGGGATGACCGACCGGTTCGCGCTGCAGAGCCACGCGCTGCTGGTGGGCGGGGCGGCGGAGGCGGACCTGCCCGGCCGGGTCTAGCGATACCGGCGTCGCCGCGCGCGGCACGGTGATCGACCTGCCGACCCAAGGCGATTGACGCCCGGGCCATTGGTGGTAAACCGGCGCGCGTGCCAAAACGGAAAGGCGGGTCATGAACCTCTTCGACGACATTCGCGGTCTCGTTCTCGACGCTCTCGGGCAGATGCAGGCCGAGGGGGCGCTGCCCGCCGCGCTGGATTTCGGCAATGTCGCCGTCGAGCCGCCGCGCGATCCCGCGCATGGCGACATGGCCACCAATGCCGCGATGGTGCTGGCGAAACCGGCGGGGCTGAAGCCGCGCGACATCGCCGCCGCACTGGCCGCGCGGCTTGGTGCGGATGCGCGCATCGACAGCGCCGAGGTGGCCGGCCCCGGCTTTCTCAACCTGCGGCTCGCGCCCGCGCTCTGGCACGATGTGGTGCGCGCCGCGCTGCGGCAGGGCGCGGAATTCGGGCGCGCGACGCTGGGGCAGGGGCAGCGCGTCAATGTCGAA
>CAJXKX010000506.1 GCA_913055965.1 uncultured Roseovarius sp. | reverse complement strand
GGTTTCTTCGGCACGCAGATGGTGGCGCCGAGATCCATCATCGCCTGCGCGTGATCGCCCGCCTCGAACGCCGCCTGCGCGCGGTCGAAATCTTCGCGTTCGCCGACGGCCAGTTGCGGCCCGTCCTCTCCGCCCGTCGCGGCACCGCCGCCGCCGCCGAGGAGGCCGGTGCCGCCGGTCTGCGGCTCGACCCCGCCCAGCGTGTCGCCCGGCTCGAGACCGGCGATGTCGCAACCGGGCTCGAGCTCGCAGAGACGGAATTCGAGGTCGCCCACCCGGTTGGTGCCGTCGCGCACCACCCGGTCGATGCGGAATTCCAGCTCTTCGGTCTTGGCGGTCAGGTTCTGCACCTGCGCCTCGATCGCGTTGACGCGGTCGATCAGCGGCCCGCCGCCCGCGGGCTGCGCCGCGCCGCCGGTCGTGCTGAGTTCGCGCTTGAGCTTTTGCAACTCGACGAACAGCACCGCCAGTTCCTGCCGGATATCGGCGAGCGTGCCGTCGTTCTGCGCCGCCGCCCCGGCAGGGGCGAGCAGCAGGGCCGCGGCGAGGGCCTTGAGCGTTGCGCGCATCGCCCCGGCCTCAGCTGCCGAAGCCGGCGGTGAGCACGGTCACGGCGCGGCGGTTCTGGGCGTAGCAGGATTCGGCGCTGCACACCTCGATCGGGCGTTCCTTGCCATAGCTGACGGTGCGCAGCCGGTTCTCGGCGACGCCGCGGGTGACGAGGTATTCCTGTACGGCGTTGGCGCGGCGCGCGCCCAGCGCGAGGTTGTATTCGCGGGTGCCCTGCTCGTCAGCATGGCCTTCGATGGTGGCGTTGAAATCGCGGTTCTCCATCAGCCAGCGCGCCTGCTCGTCCAGCGTGGCCTGCGCCGAGGCCGACAGCGTGGACTGATCCACCGCGAAGAGCACCCGGTCGCCCACCGCCTGCTGGAAATAGGCCGGCGAGGTCGGGTCGGAGGGCATGCCGGACAGGCCGCCATTGTTGAGATCGACGGTGTTCTGGCTTTCGAAGCGGTCGGGGTTGGTGCAGGCGGCCAGCGCCAGCCCGCTCAGGAGGATGATGGTCTTGCCCAGATGGGTCATGTCGGTTTTCCTTTGTCGTCATCGCATGTCATATCACAGGCCGCAGGACATGAAAACGTGCCCGCGCGGCCCTCTCGCCTCAGTCCTGGAGCGGCCCCCAGGAGGGGTCGCTCGCCCCGCCCTGCGTGGGCACGCGTTGCAGGTTGCGCCCGGTGATGTCCACCGTGTAGAGCCGCGCCTCGCCGCGTTCGCCCTGCGTCTCGCGGGTGAACATGATGACGCGCCCGTTGGGGGCCCATGTCGGGCCCTCGTCGAGGAAGGACGCGGTGAGCAGGCGCTCTTCGCTGCCGTCGGTGCGCATCACCCCGATATGGAAGCGGCCCTTGGCCTGCTTGGTGAAGGCCACGAGATCGCCGCGCGGCGACCAGACCGGCGTGCCATAGCGCCCCTGGCCGAAGCTGATGCGCTGCGCCTCGCCGCCGCGGGCGTCCATGATGTAGAGTTGCGGGCTGCCCGAGCGGTCGCTCTCGAACACGATCCGGCTGCCGTCGGGGCTGTAGCTGGGCGCGGTCTCGATCGAGGGCGCGTTGGTGAGCCGCGTGCTGGCGCCGGTGGCGATGTCCATCGTGTAGAGGTCGGTATTGCCGCCCTGCGTGAGCGAGTAGAGCACCGTGCGCCCGTCCGGCGCAAAGCGCGGGGCAAAGCTCATGGTGCCATCCATGGTCGGCAGCACCCGGCGGCCCGCATCGGCCACGTCGAGCAGGTAAATGCGCGGAAAGCCCGTCTCGTAGCTGGTGTAGAGCACCCGGTCGCCGGTGGGCGAGAAGCGCGGCGCGAGAACGATGGTCGAGGCGTCGGTCAGGTAACGCAGGTTCGCGCCGTCGTAATCCATGATCGCGATGCGCTTCTGGCGCGCGTCCTTGGGACCGCTTTCGGACACGAAGACCACGCGGCTGTCGAAGTAGCCGGATTCGCCCGTGATGCGGGAATACACCGTGTCGGCGACCTTGTGCGCGATGCGCCGGATGCCGTCCACGGCCGCGCTCCAGACCTTCGAGGCCGCGGCGCGGCTGCTCAACCTCACCCGCACCGCCGAGGAGGTGGCGATCACCGGACGGCTCGACGTCGCCACGCCCGAGGCCGGCCCCGACGAGGTCGGCCGCCTCAGCGGTGCGATCGCCGGGATGCTCGGTGCCCTGCGTCGCTCGCGGGAG
>CAJXKX010000505.1 GCA_913055965.1 uncultured Roseovarius sp. | reverse complement strand
CGCCCCGGCGACTTGGTCATCACCCGCGATCACGGGCCGCAGCCGCTGCGCTGGACCGGGCGGCGCACGGTGCCGGGGCTGGGGCGTTTCGCGCCGATCCGGGTGGCGCCGCATGTGCTCGACGGGGCGCGCGCGCCGCTCACCGTCTCGCCGCAGCACCGGTTCCTGTTCACCGGCTACAAGGCCGAGTTGCTGTTCGGCTGCGACGAGGTGTTCGTCTCGGCGCTGCACCTCGTGGACGGGCAGGCGGTGACGCAGACCGAACAGGCGGCGGTGACCTATATCCACCTGATGTTCGACCGCCACGAGGTGATCCTCGCCGAGGGGGCCGCGACCGAGAGCTTTCACGCGGGCGAGGTCGGGCTTTCGGCCATCGCGGAGGGCGCGCGCGAAGAGCTCTTCGCGCTCTTCCCCGAGTTGCGCAGCCACCCCGCCAGCTATGGCCCCTCCGCCCGCACCTGCCTGCGCCGCCACGAGGCGCGCCTGCTGCGCGCCGCCTGAGCGGGCGCGCCGCAAAACCGTCACCTTCCCGCCGGAATGCAGCCCCCGCGCCGCCATTACGTCACGTCACGGTTAAATTCGGGCCAGAAATCCGCGTTAGCAAAGTGGAAAGCCCTCACGGGTCTCCATATACCCTGCCACGGCAGGCCCGTGCCACCCGATCCTGCAAGGGGACTTCATGCCGACCGCGACCGAACTGAACGTCAACACCTCCGCCTCCGCGCTCGACATGGCCAACACCATGTTCGGCGACGGGGTGACCGTGGTGTCGGCAAGCTACAGCGGCGTGTCGGCGGCATCGGGCACCTACACGGGCGGCAACGCCACGCTCGGGCAGATCAGCCCCGGCGACGAGGGCGTGATCCTCTCGACCGGGCGGGCGACGGATTTCACCAACGGGTCGGGCACGTCCAATACCAACACGGCCGCGAACACCTCGACGCGCTGGGGCGATGACGACGACGATCCCGGCGACGCCCTGCTCGAGGGCATCTCGGGGCAGTCCATCTTCGACGCCGCCGTGCTCGAGGCGACCTTCGTGCCGGTGGGCGACACGCTCACCATGCAGCTGATGTTCTCGTCCGAGGAATACCTCGAATTCGTCAACGCGGGCTTCAACGATGCGGTGGGGGTCTGGGTCAACGGCAACTACGTCCCGCTTGAGCTGACCGATGGCGGCAGCACCGACATCACCATCAACGCGATCAACGACCAGAGCAACGCCAACCTCTATCTCGACAACGCCAGCGACCAGCTCAACACCGAGATGGACGGCACCACCGTCGTGCTTTCGCTGACCGCGCCGGTCAATCCGGGCGAGGAAAACGACATCCGCATCGCGATCGGCGATGCCGGCGACGGCATCTACGACTCCAACCTGCTGATCCTCGCCAACTCGGTACAGGTGGTGAACATCGCCGAGCCCGACAGCCTCGCGCAGGGGCCCAACACGACGCAGGTGCACAACATCCTGGCCAACGACCAGGGCACCGGGCATGTCATCACCCATATCAACAACACCGCCGTCACCCCCGGCGATACCGTGTCGCTGCCCACCGGCGAGGCGGTCACGCTCAACGCCGACGGCACCATATCGATCGCCACCGATGGCGATATCGGGGCGAACACCTTCAGCTATTCCACGGTGGACCAGAACGGCACCCCCGCCACCGGCTTCGTCACCATCGAGACCACGGCCACACCGCCCGATTTCATCGTCGAGGGCACCGGCGCGGGCGAGGTGATCGACGCCACCTATACCGGCGACCCCGAGGGCGACATGATCGACGCCTTCGACCATTCCGACGCCTCCAACGCCGATCTCGTGCAGGCGGGCGACGGCAACGACACCGTCCTGTCGGGCGCGGGCGACGATACCGTCTTCGGCGGCGCGGGCGATGACGTGATCGACGGCGGCGCCGGGGCCGACAGCCTCGTGGGCGGCACCGGAGCCGATACCATCCTCGTCGCGCAGGGCGACACCGCCGAGGGCGGCGACGGCGACGACACCTTCATCCTCTCGCAGGTCGCGGGCGAAAGCGGCCCGATCACCATCACCGGCGGCGAGGGCGACGAGACCGGCGGCGACACGCTGGTGCTCACGTCCGATATCGGCAAGGATGACATCGCCTTCACCAATACCGACGACGCGGCGGGCGGCCTGTCGGGCAGCTTCGAGATGGCCGACGGCACGCTCGTCACCTTCTCGGAGATCGAGAACATCATCTGCTTCACCCCCGGCAC
>CAJXKX010000504.1 GCA_913055965.1 uncultured Roseovarius sp. | reverse complement strand
TCTCCACCGGCACGCGCCGGCCCGAAGCGGTGTCCTCGGCACGGGCGCGCAGCGCGCGCGCCTCCTTGCGGGCGAGCCACCACGCGACGGGGCGCGCCCAGACCGGCACGCCATCGAGCTTGCGCAGCACGACGGGGAACTCCGCGACGCCCTCGAGACGGCCCGAGACCGTCTCGGAGAAGGCATCGCGCTTGTGCACCGTCTCGGGCAGGAAGCGCGCGGAGGAGAGGCCGGGGGGCAAAGTCATGGCGCGGGTGTAGTCGGTTTCGGCGGCGCGGGAAAGATCGGCGTGTCAGAGCCGCAGCCAGCCCTCGGGGATCAGGTCGGGGTTCGACAGTTTCGCGGTGCCGAACCAGTTGGCGGGCGCGATCACCCGCTTATCCGGGGCCGGGTCGAGCCACGCGCCCCACCAGGAAAAGGTGGAATTGGCGAGCACGTGATCGGCGCAGCGCGACATCAGGTGCAAATCGAATGCGCCGCGTGCCTCGTCGTTGATATCGACCACCACCTGTTCAACCCCGAGATCGAGATTGTCGCGCGCCCATGCCGGATCGTTGGAAAAGACGAAGCAGGTGAGCGGGGGGCCGGGCTCGTCGGAGAGCCGGGCGATGGCCTGCCGGTAATAGTCCGGCGGGCAGGCGGCGTAGCTGCCGGAAGCGAGGTAATCGCCGCGCCGGACATGGACCGAGACGGCGCGCGGCGCGGCATCGATGCGCGCGGCCATCTCGGCATTGGCGGGATCGGGCGGGGTGGTGAATGCGAGGTCATGGCGCAGCCGGTCGGCGATGGCGGCGAAATAGCGCTCGGACTGCCAGTAGCCGTGCAGGTAGGTGCCGTTTGGCAGGTCAAGGAAGCCGGGATCGAAACCGAGGCCGCGCTCGCGATGAAAGCGGGGGCTGCGCCCGAAGAGCCGCCAGAGGCCGTAGCGCAGGAGCCCGTCGGATTTCGCGGGCGGCAGGGGGGCATCGGTGCGGTAGCGGGCATTTGCGAAGTGATCGAGGCCGAAGGCCCGGTCGCCGCCGAGATAGCGGGTGTCGACCGCGAGGTCGGTGGCGAGGCGATCGGCCAGCGCCCGCCCGGCGGCATACTGGAAAAGCTGGTTGCCCAGCCCCCCGAAGAGCCGCGCGACGATCATGCGAAGCCGCCGCGCGACGGTGCCGGGCTGTGACGCGCGGCGCGGGCCACGGCCCGGCGATAGCGCATCCGCGCCCATTCGCGGCCCAGTTTCTGCAAGGGCGTGAGGGTGCCGCCCTGGATGGTCGAGCCGTCGAGCCGGTGGGCAATGTCGGTGATCCCGGAAGGGTGGATCGCGGCGGGGCGCAGCCCGGTGTGCCAGTGGCTTTGGACAAAGGTATCGACGGGGCGGTCGAACGCCTCCGACAGGTGCAAAAGCCGCGCGGCGGCGGCGCGGCTGAGCATTTGCGCGGTGGTCCGAAGCCCGGCCACGCGCGGCACCGCGAGCACCGCCGCGCCGTTGGTGTCGATCACGGCGGCGGGGGCCTGCGGCGGGCGCGTCTGGAACTGGATATAGCCCAGGTCCTCGACATGGTCGCGCGCCAGTGCGAGCGCGGCGGCGAAGGGGTCTGTTATCTGGGCATCGTCCTCGATGATGAGCGCGTGATCGAGATCGCGGCGCACGATCTCGGCCCAGATCTGGCGGTGGCTCAGAAAGCAGCCGATCTCGCCGGTCCGGAGCGGGAAGGGGTAGGCGGGCGCGAAGAGATGCGCGCCCACGCAGGCCGAGAGATCGGCCTGCGACATGGCCCCGCCATCCACGGCGGCCCAGACCTCGCCCTCCATCCCGCAGGCGGCGACCAGCGCCCGCGCATTCTCGCGCCGCGCCGTGGCGCCATGAAGGACCTGGATCAGGGGCTGATCGCCACCGAGGCCGAACTGGCGGCCAGCGGGATCACCACCGCCATACTGGCGCAATTCTACAGTTGGGAAGGGGGGATGCGCGGGGCCGACTTTGCCGGGCGTGTCTTTGCTGCGCTCGATCAGGTCAGGGGCCGGTTGGTGACGGATATGCGCCCGCAATTGCGGTTCGAAATTTCGATGGTCGATGAATATCCGGCTGTGAGTGAAATGGTGTCCGCGCATGGCATACCTTATCTGGTGTTCAACGATCACCTGCCGCACGATGCCCTGGCCGGGGGCAACCGCCCGCCGCGCCTGACCGGGCAGGCCCTGCGGATCGGGCGGAACCCGGAAAAGCATCTGGAGTATATGCAGGCGCTTCATGCCGG
>CAJXKX010000503.1 GCA_913055965.1 uncultured Roseovarius sp. | reverse complement strand
CGCCATCCGAGCCGCGACGCGCACGACGGTGCGGAGCCGTTCGGGCCGGTCGAGCAGGGTCGCGACGACCAGCGCGAACAGGCCGTAGCCCCACACGACCCCATCGCGCAGCGCGTCCAGGCCGTGATCGGCCAGGAAGGGCACCGTCCGCCAGGCGCCCCACCCCATCAAGGCGGCAAGGAGGAACGCGAACGGCAGCAGCCTCGGCGACCCCCACACCCGTGCACGGCCCGCCAGGAGCGCGGTCACCAGCCCGAACGCCAGCGCGATCTCGCCGACGTACGCAGGCGGTGCGCCCAGGTACGCGACGCCGCGCCCCCCGATCGCGTAGCCCAGCAGGAGCATGCCCAGCAGCCATCCGAACACGACGGGAAGCCGCTCTCGCAACGCGAGCAAGAGCCCGACCGTCGCCGCCCCGGCGGCCGCCCACATTCCCGCCACCGGGCGGACGGCCGTCAGGACGGCAAGGCCCGCCGCACACGGCAGCAGCCACGCGAGCGTCGAGCTGGGACGCAGAAGGGACGCGGGTCGCACCGCCGCCACCTCAGGTCGTCCGAATCGCGTTCACGGCTAGCACGGCGCCGAGCGCGGCCACGATCGTCAACCCGGCGGCCAGAATCGCGGTTTCGATCGGCGAGCGCCCTGCCGGAGCGACCGGCGCTTCGGCTGCGTGGACCGGGGTCAAGGGCGACACCGGCGAGAGCTCGAGCGCCATCAACCTGGCGAGCTGTTCGCGACGCTGGTCGGTCACGGTTCCGAGGGCGCGCGCCTGCTGGAAGCTGACGCCGTTGAGCGCCGCCTGGAGACGCTCGATCTGCGCTTCGGCCGCCGCGCGGGCCTCCTGGACGGCGCGCATGGCCCGGGCCTCGTCCCACGCGACGAGCGCATCGGCGAGCGACTGCGCGCGCGCCGCGGCGAGGTGCGGATCGGCCGCGCGGACGGTGACGAACAGCAGCGCCGAGCCGCCGTCGTCGGCGCTGCGCACGCGCACGTCGGGCGCGAAGCGCTCGGCGACCGTCGGGGGCGCCTCGCCCGGCAGCTCGTCCGCGAACGCTCGGGCCAGGAGGGTGTCGCTGCGGGCGATCTGAAGGTACGTGGCCACCTCGAGCGGCGGGGCGGGATAGCGGACGGCGGCGACGGCCGGGTCGGTCGCGCTGTCGACCCTCTCGGGCCCGACGAGGAGGAGGGTCGCGGTCGCCTCGTAGCGGACGGGAAGCAGCACCGCGGTGCCGTAGCCGACCAGCGCGGCGACCACGGCGGCGACGAGGATCCAGGGAAGCGCGCGCCGCACGGTGGTGACCGGGTCGCGGGGGGCGTCACGGGCTGCAGTCGGGCTTCGGACGGTCGGGATGGTTGCATCGCTCATGGCCCACTCCTCACAACGCGCCGGTGCCGCGCAACACCGCCGACGGGGTCCGCGCAAGGATGCGAAGGTCCAGGCCGGGCGACCAGTCGCGCACGTAGCGGGCGTCCGCTTCGCACTGGGCCGACAGGTCCCCGTCGGAGCGGCCGGAGATCTGCCACAGCCCGGTCAGGCCGGGCTCGACGGCGAAGCGGTGGAGATCGGAGTCGTGATAGAGTTCAAGTTCCTTCGGCAGGCAGGGACGCGGCCCCACCAGACTCATCTCGCCGCGGAGGACATTGAGCAGCTGGGGCAACTCGTCGAGTCCCGACATGCGGAGGAACAGGCCGCCGCGGATGAGGCGGTCGTCACCGAGGCGGTCGAGCTTGGTCATCGGGCGGTTGGACCGGATCAGGCTCCGGACGTGTTCCTCGTGACCGTGGGTCGCCGCGCGCATGTGCATGCTGCGGAACTTGTAGATCGTGAAGCGGCGGCCGCCCTTGCCGATCCGCGTCTGGCGGAACAGCACCGTGCCCGGCGAGACCGCGCGGATCCAGAGACTGACCACCAGGGCGATCACCAGGAGCACAGGAAGCGCCAGAACGACCAACGAGAGATCCGTCGCACGCTTCCACCGGGGAAGCTCGACGAGGTCGGTGCCGGCGAAGGTCTCACCCGCACCCGAATGGATCGGGCGCTCCGGGGAGGGAGCCGTGAAACGCCGCCCGAACGAGAATCGCTGGCGGCCGGGGGAATCAGCATGACGAAGGCGGCGACGCCTTCCGGTGGGGGTATGCATGGGGGGGTGGGGGGGGTGGGGGGGGGGGGGGGGGGGGGGGGGCCGCGGGCCTCTTCGGTCGACTTCACCGAGTCATCATCGCCATAGACGGTGGCGACGAGGTTGAT
>CAJXKX010000502.1 GCA_913055965.1 uncultured Roseovarius sp. | reverse complement strand
GATCCCGATGTGGATGTTCGCGCCCGCGCTGGCCTGCGGCAACGCCTTCATTCTCAAGCCGTCGGAGCGCGACCCGTCGGTCCCGCTGATGCTGGCGGAACTGATGGAAGAGGCGGGGCTGCCCAAGGGCCTCTTGCAGGTGGTGAACGGCGACAAGGTGGCGGTGGACGCGATCATCGACGATCCGGTGATCCAGTCGATCGGCTTTGTCGGCTCGACGCCCATCGCCGAGTATATCTATGGCCGGGGCTGCTCGAACGGCAAGCGCGTGCAGTGCTTCGGCGGGGCCAAGAACCACATGATCGTGATGCCCGATGCCGACATGGACCAGGCCGCCGACGCGCTCATCGGCGCGGGCTACGGGGCGGCGGGCGAGCGCTGCATGGCGATCTCGGTGGCGGTGCCGGTGGGCGACGAGACCGCCGACCGCCTCATCGAAAAGCTGGTGCCGCGGGTGGAGAAGCTCAAGGTCGGGCCCTACACCGCGGGCGATGACGTGGATTACGGCCCGCTGGTGACCGGCGAGGCGAAGGCCCGCGTTCTGGGGCTGGTGCAGTCGGGCATCGACCAGGGGGCGGAACTCGTGGTGGACGGGCGCGATTTCTCGCTGCAGGGCTACGAGAACGGGTTCTTTGTCGGGCCGCACCTCTTTGACCGCGTGACGCCGGACATGGACATCTACAGGCAGGAGATTTTCGGGCCGGTCCTCTCGACCGTGCGCGCGGGCAGCTACGAGGAGGCGATCAAGCTCGCCATGGATCACGAGTACGGCAACGGCACCGCGATCTTTACCCGCGACGGCGATGCGGCGCGCGATTTCGCCAACCGCATCAACATCGGCATGGTCGGCATCAACGTGCCGATCCCGGTGCCGCTCGCGTATCACACCTTCGGCGGGTGGAAGAAATCGGGCTTCGGCGATCTCAACCAGCACGGGCCGGACGCGTTCAAGTTCTACACCCGCACCAAGACCGTGACGGCGCGCTGGCCGTCGGGGATCAAGGAAGGCGGCGAGTTCAACTTCAAGGCGATGGACTGATTTGCGAGCCGGGAGGCGGGGGGCCAGCCCCCCGCACCCCCCGGGATATTTCCGGCCAGAAGAAGACGGGACGCGCGGCTTTTTCCTTGGCATCGCCCCCCATGCCGGTGTTTGCTGGACCATGGCTGACATCGGAGTCATGGCATGGCGATCGCGCATCCGGAATTCACCATCGGCGTCGAGGAGGAATACCTCCTCGTCGATCTCGACAGTCTTGCGCTCGCGCCTGCGCCCGAGGCGCTGATGGCCGCCTGCCAGGGCGACCTGGAGGACCAGGTCAGCCCCGAATTCCTCAACTGCCAGATCGAGATCGGCAGCAAGCCCTGCCGCACCGTGGCCGAGGCGCGCGAGGATCTGCGGCACCTGCGCCGCACCGTGGCACGGCATGCGAAGGCGCATAACCTCGCCCCCATCGCCGCCTCCTGCCACCCCTTCGCCGACTGGCGCAGCCAGACCCACACCGACAAGCAGCGCTACAACGATCTCGACCACGAGCTCGCGGGCGTGGTGCGGCGGATGCTGATCTGCGGGATGCACATCCATATCGGTATCGAGGATGCCGAATTGCGCATCGACCTGATGAATCAGGCGGCGTATTTCCTGCCGCACCTGCTGGCGCTCAGCTGTTCCTCGCCGTACTGGTCGGGCGAGGATACCGGGCTGTCGTCCTACCGGCTGACGGTTTTCGACGCGCTGCCGCGCACCGGGCTGCCAGACGAGATGGGCTCGTTCAATGCCTACCGGCGGCTGGTCGACCACCTGGTCGCCGCGGGCTGCATCGAGGACGCCACCAAGATCTGGTGGGACATTCGCCCGTCGGACAAGTTCCCGACGCTGGAGCAGCGGGTGACCGATGTCTGCTCCCGGGTGGGCGACGTGGCGGCGATCGCCGCGCTCTATCAGTCGATCATCGCGTATCTGTACCGGCTCAAGACGCTGAACCAGCGCTGGCGGATCTATCCGCGCACCATCATCATGGAAAACCGCTGGCGGGCGCAGCGCTATGGCGTGCAGGACAAGCTGGTGGGCCTGAGCATGACCGCGCGCGGTGTGCTGCGCGCCGGTCAGAGAGTCCGCGTTTCCGGAACTGAGCGAGAAGGCGTCATCACCAGCGGCAGTTTTTCCCCGACCCTGGGCCACAGCATTGCCCTGGCCCGCGTGCCGATTGAGGTGAGCGAGCAGTGCGAAGTGGAACTGCGCGGCAAGTGGGTGACC
>CAJXKX010000501.1 GCA_913055965.1 uncultured Roseovarius sp. | reverse complement strand
CCGGTCAGTTGCGCCGCAAGACCCGGAACGCCGCCGACGCGCCCCAGCCCGCGGCGATCGCTATGGCCAGCGACATCAGGCCGTAGGCCAGCGGCTGCTGGCGCGACAGGGTGTAGAGCCAGCGCTCCAGCCCCACCTTGCGCACGTCGATCACCGTCTCGAACTGCGACACGACGCGCCCCTCGCGGGTGAGAAAAATCCGCGTCCTATAGGCGCCCTCGGTCAGGTTGGCGGGCAGGCTGATCGCGGTGCGAAACAGCGTCTGCTCATCGAGCGCGACGGCGTTTTCGCGCAGTTGGTAGGCGTCCTTGCGCTCGCGGATACGCATCAGCGCCTCGGTAAAGCTCTCGACATCCTCGGCCATGCTCGCCGCGCCGACCGATCGGATCGCGCGCGGGATCGAGACGCGGTGGCGCAGGTCCTCGGTCGCGGTCAGCACCTCGTCGAGCGGCCCGCTCGTCGCCACCGCGTAGAAGGTGGGCGCGGCGTCGAGATCGACCATGTCGGTGTTGACCCAGATGCCGAAGCGCCGCTCCTTGCGCCTGACGGTCACGGGCCGCGACGGCCCGGCCACGGTGATGACCACGTCCAGCGGCACCTCCGAGATCGGGGCCTCGCGCTTGACCGCGCCAAAGATCAGGATATCCGAGCCCTCGAAGGTGGCGGTGATCGCCACCCGGTCCTTGGACAGGCCAAGCACCACCTCTTCGGCGCGCAGCGGCAGCGCGGCCAGACAGAGCAGAAGCGCGAGGCGCAGCATCAATGTCCCCCCGCGCCGGAGGCGATGGAGTAAAGCTCCGACGGCATCACCAGGAGATCGAAGGCGAGCTTGCCGCAGACCGCCAGCACCATGATCGCCAGCAGGATGCGCAGCTGTTCGGCCTTCATCCTCGTTCCGATCATGGTGCCGAACTGCGCGCCGATCACGCCGCCCACCAGCAACAGGACCGCGAGCGCCACATCGACGGTAAAGTTGGTGGTCGCGTGCAGAAGCGTGGTGAAGGCGGTGACGAAAATGATCTGGAACAGCGAGGTGCCGACCACGACCTTGGTCGGCATGCCCAGCAGGTAGATCATCGCGGGCACCATGATGAAGCCGCCGCCCACGCCCATGATCGCGGCCAGGATACCCACGGACACGCCCACCAGCAGTGGCGGGATCACCGAGATGTAGAGCCCCGAGGTGCGGAACCGCATCTTGAACGGCAGCCCGTGCACCCAGCCGTGTTTCTTGCGCTTGGCCGGCGCGCCGCGCCGGGTGTTGCGGATCGCACGCAGGCTCTCGATGAACATCAGCCCGCCGATCACGCCCAGGAACACGACATAGCACAGCTTGACCAGCAGATCGACCTGGCCCAGCGATTTCAGGTAGTTGAACACCACGACGCCGAGCGCGGCCCCGATCAGGCCGCCGATCAGCAACACTGTGCCCATTCGGAGATCGACGGTCTTTCGCCTGAGATGGGCCAGCACGCCGGAAAACGAGGAGGCGACGATCTGGTTGGCCTCGGTCGCCACCGCGACGGCGGGCGGGATGCCGATGAAGAACAGGAGCGGCGTCATCAGGAATCCGCCGCCGACCCCGAACATGCCCGACAGCACGCCCACGATCCCGCCCAGCCCGAGAAGCAGGAAGGCATTGACCGAAACCTCGGCGATGGGGAGATAAATCTGCATGATGCTTGTTAGCCCCATGCCGCGGTCTTATGCAAGGGAGCGGCACGGCGCGCGGCCCGGGCAGGCGGTAAATTCTTGTTGCCGAAATGTGCGTTTCGCAAAGCGCGAAGACGCGGCTCAGCCGAGCGGCTTTTCCAGCACCAGCGCATCCGCCGCGGGGCCTGCGGTGCGGGAATAGTAGGCGGCGCGGCGCGCGCATTCGCGCCATTGCGCGGCGGCGTAGAGGGCGCGCGCCGCCGCATTGTCCTCGGCCACCTCCAGAAAGCCGCGCGTTGCGCCGCGTGCCCGCGCCTCGGTCTCGAAGGCGGCGAGCGCGGCGCGGGCGAGGCCCGCGCGCCGGTGATCCGGGTCGGTGGCAAGGGTCAGCAACTCGGCCTCGTCCGCGATCACGCGCCCGATCGCGAAGCCGCGTGCGCAGCCCGCTGCAAAGACATGGGGGCTGTCCAGCAGCGCCTTGAACTCCGCCGCCTGCCATGCGCGCCCCTGCCCGGCAAAGGCGCGGGCGTGGCATGCGGCGAGCGTTTCAGGCGTCATCGAGGATCACCGGCGGCGCGTCGCGGGCGGGGGCCGCATCGGCGGGGCGGG
>CAJXKX010000500.1 GCA_913055965.1 uncultured Roseovarius sp. | reverse complement strand
GTTTCGTCTTTTTCGGTGAAAAGGCGGCGGTGCGGCGTGCCGAAATGCCCCGGGTCAGCCGGTACTGGGACTGGGTGCCGCGCGCCAACCCCGAGATGTTCTACCAGTATTTCGGCGGCACCGCGCCCACCCATCACCTCTACGGGCTGCGCGCCGCGCTCGACCTGATCAGGGCCGAAGGGATCGAGGCGATCTGGCACCGCCACGAGGTGCTGGCCCGCGCCATCTGGGCCGCCTGCGAGGCCTGGGGCGAGGGCGGGCCGCTGGAGCTCAACATCGCCGACCGGGCCCTGCGCAGCCGGGCGGTCACCGCGCTGCGGGTCGGCGCGCCGCACGGATCGGCGCTGCGGCAATGGGTGCAGGACAACGCGGGCGTGACGCTGGGGATCGGCCTCGGGATGGCCGAGCCGAACGATCCCGCCTGGCACGGCTTTTTCCGCATCGGCCACATGGGCCATGTCAACGCTCACATGATCCTGGGTGCTCTCGGCGCGATCGAGGCGGGGATGCAGGCGCTCGAGATTCCGCACGGGTCCGGTGCCCTCGCCGCCGCCGCGGCGGAGGTGGCGCGCGGCTCAGTCCTCGCGGGTTAGGCGGTCGGCCTTCTTGCGCACCAGCACGTTGCGCAGGTCGTGCATGGCCATCAGAAGCGCATCGGTCACCTGTTCGAGTTGCTCGTCGGTGGCGCGCGACTGCGCCCAATGGGCGGTGGTGTTGAGATAATCCACCGCGCGCAGGATATCGTCGATATCGCGATGCGCGAGGATCGCCTGCCGCTCTTCCATCCAGTCGCGGATCGCGGCGAGATCGGCATCGCTCAGCGTGCGGTCGCCGTGCGGCTTGATCTCGCCCTTGCGGATGTTGACCACCGCGATCTGGTCCATGTCGATGCGGCGCTGGCGGTTCTCGGTGTCCACGCGATAGACGAAGGCCCCGTTGTCGCGCACCCGGAAATAGTAATCGGGGAGATCGCCCGCCATCGCGTCACACGCTTTCCAGCACGCGCCAGAGCGATCCATCGGGATCGACCAGTGCGAACATGCGCGGCGCGTCGGCCAGCTTGAACGGGTCCGTCAGCCGGGGGATCGCGTCACGCGATCCGGTCAGGCCCGTTGCCGCGCGCCAATCGGCATGCAGGCCGTCGATCTCCGGAAGTCGCAGGCAGGCCGAGAAAAAGCTTTGGCCAGGGTCCAGATCGGGATGCGGAAAGAATTCGACCATCATCCCGTCCCGGCTCAGGATCATCCAGTCCTCATTGCGAAAGTCGGTCCGAAAGCCGAGCGTGGCATAGAATTCCTCGGTCGCATCGAAATCCCGGCTGGGCAGGTTTGCGGTGATCTGGCCTGTGGTCATGTCATCCCTTCGCAGAACGCCTGAATGCGCCCGCAGGCCTCGCGCAGCGCCTCGTCGGAGGTAGCGTAGCTGACCCGGAAGTGCGGCGAAAGCCCGAAGGCCGCGCCGAACACCACGGCGACACCCTGTTCCTCGAGAAGTGCCGCGGCGAAATCCTCGTCCGTGTCGATCTTCGCGCCGCCCGCGCTCGTCTTGCCGATCAGGCCCTCGATGCTCGGATAGACGTAGAACGCCCCGTCGGGCACCGGGCAATCCACCCCGTCGATGGCGTTCAGCATCCCGACCACCAGATCGCGGCGGCGGACAAAGACGGCGTTGTTCCCGTCGATGAAATCATGCGGGCCATTCAGCGCCTCGACGGCGGCCCACTGGCTGATCGTGCAGGGGTTCGAGGTGCTTTGCGACTGGATCTTGCGCATCGCCGCGATCAGGTCCTCGGGCCCCGCCGCGTAGCCGATGCGCCAGCCGGTCATGCAATAGGCCTTGGACACGCCGTTGCAGGTGAGCGTCCGGTCGTAGAGCCCCGGCTCGACCTGCGCGGGGGTGCAGAACTCGAAATCGCCATAGGCGAGATGTTCGTACATGTCGTCGGTCATCACCCGGACATGGCTGTGGCGCATCAGCACGTCGGTCAGCGCCCTGAGCTCGTCGCGGGAATAGCCCGCGCCGGTGGGGTTGCTGGGCGAGTTGAAGATGAACCAGCGCGTGCGCGGCGTGATCGCCGCCTCCAGCGCCTCCGGGGTGAGGCGAAAGCCGGTCTCGATGCCCGCCTCCACGATCACCGGCTCGCCGCCCGCGAGCAGCACCATGTCGGGGTAGCTCACCCAGTAGGGCGCGGGGATCACCACCTCGTCGCCGGGGTTGAGCGTGGCCATCAGCGCGTTGTAGAGGATCTGCTTGCCGCCCGAGGCCACGCTTACCTG
>CAJXKX010000499.1 GCA_913055965.1 uncultured Roseovarius sp. | reverse complement strand
TGTCGATGCCGATGCTGGTAGAGGAACTGGGCCTGCCGCTGGCCGCCACCCGCGAGGCCGTCAAGCGCGCCGAGGCGGGCGGGCTGCTCACCATCCTGCCCAAGCGCGGGATCACCGTCATGGATGCCGGCCCCGTGACGACGCGCGAATGCCTCGAACTGCGCGCCATGTTCGATTGCGAGGGCGCGCGCCGGATCATCGAGACCCGCGCGCCCTTTCCCTTGGCCGCGCTGCGCGCCGCGCACGAGCGCTTGCGCGACGAGGCCGCAGAGGCGATGACCGCCGATCTGCCCGCCCGCGCGATCCAAACCGACCTGTCGCTGCACGACGCGCTCGCCGCCGGGCTCGGCTCGGCGCTGGCCCGCAGGCTCTATGCCGAGAACCGCGACCGGATCGCGGTGATCCAGAACCCCCGCCCCTTTCTCGCCGACCGGGTCGCCTCGGCCATGCGCGAGCATCTCGCGATCCTCGACGCGTTCGAGGCGGGCGACGCCGGGCGCGCGGCACGCGAAATCCGCGATCACCTGCGCCACACGCTGCGCTGGTGGGGCATCTATCCCGAATGAAGCGGGCGGGGGGCCTCACGCGCTGCGCTTATTGCGCTCCTCGACATCCACCGCGTAATCGGCAAGCCGCAGGCGGAACCGCTTGGTCAGGCTGGATTTGCCCAGTTTCATGGACTGCACCATCAGACGCCCCGCGAGGTTGCGCGGGGTGATCTGCAGATCGACCGAAAGCCGCGTGCGCGCCCGCGACAGCGACACAAGATCGACCCGCATCACCGCCTCGATCGTCGCTGCCTCGGCGGCCACGACGATACCGTTGGGAGGATCGTACTCGCTCAGCCGCAACGACAGGTCGCGCATCCGCCCGCGCAGCCGGAACCGCGCCTGCCAGCCCATGCCGACACCGGGCGCGGACAGCGTGTCGGTGCGCGCCACCTCGGCCCCGCGCCGCATGGCACCGCGCTCGAACCGCGTGAAATCGGTGATTTCGGCAAAGACCGCGTCGATCGGTGCCTCGATGTCTTCCTTGCCGCTGAACTGCATTCCCACCCCGTCGCAGACACACCCGGGCACCCTCGCGCCTCGCGCAGTCTCGCCTCAATCGAGCCGGTCGGCAAGCCAATTCCGGAGCAGGAAATGCGCCACCGCGCCGGCGCGCGCGGGCAGCACCTGCGGGTGTTCACCGGCAAAGGCGGCGAGGATTTCCTCGCGGCTCATCCAGCGGGCATCCTCGATCTCGTAGGGATCGATGGCGATCTCGCGGCTCAGCGCCTCGCCCTGACAGCCCAGCATCAGCGAGGCCGGAAACGGCCAGGGCTGGCTGGCGAGATAGCCCACCCGGCCCACGCGCACCCCCGCTTCCTCCCAGACCTCGCGGCGCACGGCGGCCTCGACGGTCTCGCCCGGCTCGACGAACCCGGCGAGCAGCGAATACATCCCCTCGGGCCAACCCGGCGAGCGGCCCATCAGCACCGCGTTGCCATGGGTGATCAGCATGATCACCACCGGATCGGTGCGCGGAAAATGCTGCGCGCCGCAATGATCGCAGGCGCGCTGCCAGCCCGCCCGGATCATCCGGCTCGGCGCCCCGCAGCGGGCGCAATGCCGATGGCTCTCGTGCCAGCCGAACACCGCCTTGGCGGTGGCCGCGATCTCGGCATCGCGGGGCGAAAGCCGCGTCATGACCCGCCGCAACTCGGCAAAGGCCGTGCCGTCGGGCAGGTCGGGATGCACCTGCTCGGTCGCGTCCATGAAGCTGTCGAGTTGCTCGGGATCGAGCCCCGGCGGCACCCAGGCCGAGATGTCGAAGGCAAAGAGCGGCGCGCCGTCATCCTCCCGCCCGATCAGGATGGGCGGCACCTTGTAGCGCGTCAGAACCGCGTGGCCGCAGGGCAGCAGCGCCAGCCGGTCGCGCCCCTCGCCCGACAGAAGCGGCTTGCCCGCCCCTCCGCCAGCGCCGCGTCGAGCGTCTCGCCCTGTCCGCGCAGGTCGTCCGCCCGGTCGAGCCCCGATCCGCCGAATGTCACCTCTTCCGCACAGCGCATGCCTGTCTCCCCTGCCCGGTCCCTTACTGTCACCGGCACGCGGGACGGGCAAGCCGCGAGATCACGCCCGGACACGGTTTCGAGAAGGGCGGTGTTTGCTACCTATGCGGTATTGCACAAAAATTTACACAGCCTAAACTAAAACGAAATCAAACGCGCCTCGCCGGGGCTCGCCATGTCCTGTTGTGTTCACCGAAAGTGACCATCTTGTCACAGCCGTTCCCCC
>CAJXKX010000498.1 GCA_913055965.1 uncultured Roseovarius sp. | reverse complement strand
CGATCGCGGCCAGCGCCTCGGGGGTCATTTTCGCCAGCGTCGTGCGCTTGAGGAAATCCATCACCGACAGCCCCGAAGAGAACCGCGCCGAGCGCGCGGTGGGCAGCACATGGTTCGGCCCGCCCACGTAGTCGCCGATGGCCTCGGGCGTCCACGCGCCCAGAAAGATCGCGCCGGCATGGGTGATCTTCCGCGCCAGCGCGTCGGGGTCGGCCACGCACAGTTCCAGGTGTTCGGGCGCGATGCGGTTCGACAGCCGCGCGGCGGTGTCGAGATCGGGCACGGTGACGATGGCGCCGAAATCGCGCCAGCTCGCGCCTGCGATGGCGCGGCGCTCCAGCGTCTCGAGCCGCGCCTCGACGGCGGCGGCCACGTCGCGGGCGAGGCCTTCGTCGTCGGTGACGAGGATCGCCTGCGCGCTCTCGTCATGCTCGGCCTGGCTCAGCATGTCGAGCGCGATCCAGTCGGGGTTCTGGCCCTTGTCGGCGATCACCAGGATTTCCGACGGTCCCGCGATCATGTCGATGCCGACGCGCCCGAAGACCCGCCGCTTGGCTGCTGCCACATAGGCGTTGCCGGGCCCGGTGATCTTGTCCACAGGCGCGATGGTCTCGGTGCCATAGGCGAGCGCCGCGATGGCCTGCGCGCCGCCCACGCGGTAGATTTCGTCCACCCCCGCGATCCGTGCGGCCAGCAGGACGAGGGGGTTCGCCTTGCCGTCCGGTGTCGGCACGGTGATCGCCAGCCGCTCCACCCCCGCCACCTTGGCGGGGATCGCGTTCATCAGTACCGAGGACGGGTAGGAGGCCAGCCCGCCGGGCACGTAGAGCCCCGCCGCGCCCACCGGCGTCCAGCGCCAGCCGAGCACTGCGCCGGTGTCCTCGGTCCAGCTTGCATCCTGCGGCATCTGGCGCGCGTGGTAGGCGCGGATGCGGTCGGCGGCCAGGTCCAGCGCGGCGCGCTCTTCGGCGGGCACCCCGGCCACCAGCGCGTCGATCTCGGCGGCGGAAAAGCGCAGCGTCCCGGGCGAGAGCGCGACGCGGTCGAATGTCGCGGTCATCTCGATCAGCGCCGCATCGCCGCGCGCGCGCACATCCGCGATGATGGCGGCGACGGTATCGTCCACATCCGCGCTGTCCTCGCGCTTGGCGCTCAGCAGCGCAGCGAACTGCGTCTCGAAATCGGGTGCGGTGGCATCGAGCGTGACGGGCATGGGCGATCCTTTCGGGGCACGCAGATAGCGGGCGGCGGGACATCTCTCAAGGTCCGGGCTTCTTCTTGGCGAAAATACCCGTGTCCTTGCAGCGGCACTCAGGCGTCGTGGCGGGGCACCTTGCCCGAGGGGGCGCGGTAGGGGCGGGTGACATCCTTGAGCCGGACCTCCAGCGCCTCGATCGCGAGCCGGATCGCGCCGTCGCCCGCCAGCGTCAGGATCAGGTGGCCCGCGCCCTCCTCTCCGGGCTCGAACGTCACCGACAGGAGCGACAGCACGGTGTCGGCATCCCTGCGGTCGATCCCCTGGCTCGCCACGCCCAGCACGTTCTCGGCCACGAGGACCGCCTGCGCGCGCTCGGGGCCGTGCCGCTCGCGGCCCGAATCCTCCCAGCGGAAGCGGTTGATCAGCAGCGCAAAGCGGTGGCGGCGCGGCTCCCAGCGCATTTCTGTGGCGGGAAACACCGAATCCTGCGCCAGCGCCGAGATCACCGCGAGATCGTCGGGGTCGAAGGCCCCGAGATCGAGCGGCGTCTCGCGCCCCTCCTCGAATGTGGCGTCGTCGCTCATCGGCCGGTGATCCTCTCGATCTTCGCGCCCACCGCGCCCAGCTTTTCCTCGACCCGTTCGTAGCCGCGGTCGAGATGGTAGACGCGGTTGACGATGGTCTCGCCCTCCGCCGCGAGCCCGGCGAGGATGAGCGACACGGAGGCGCGCAGGTCGGTCGCCATCACCGGCGCGCCCTTGAGGTGATCGACGCCGGTGACGGTGGCGGTGCCGCCCTGCACGTCGATCCGCGCGCCCATGCGCATCAGTTCGGGGGCGTGCATGAAGCGATTCTCGAAAATGCGTTCCTCGAGCACCGAGGTGCCCTCGGCGGTGCACATCAGCGCCATCATCTGCGCCTGCAGGTCGGTGGGAAAGCCCGGGAAGGGCGCGGTCACGACATCGACGGCGCGCACCCGCCCGTTGCCGCGCGACACGGTCAGCCCCTCGGGGCCCTCGCTCACGCGGATGCCCGCCGCGTCGAGCCGCTCGCAGAAGGCCGCGAGCAGGTCGATCCGGCCGCCGAGGCAGG
>CAJXKX010000497.1 GCA_913055965.1 uncultured Roseovarius sp. | reverse complement strand
GGCACGGGCGCGGCTCGACCCCGACATGACCCTGTGGGAGAGCCTGACGGGCGATGCGGAGATGCGCGTCTCGGGGCAGGCGGATCAGGTGCTGGTGCGCGGGCAGCCGCGCCACGTGGTGGGCTATCTCAAGGATTTCCTGTTCGACGAGCGACAGGCGCGCGCGCCGGTCCGGTCGCTGTCGGGCGGGGAGAAGGCGCGGCTCTTGCTGGCCAAGCTGATGGCGCGCGAGAGCAACGTGCTGGTGCTCGACGAGCCGACCAACGATCTCGATATCGAGACGCTGGACCTGTTGCAGGAACTGCTGGACGATTACGCGGGCACGGTGCTGCTGGTCAGCCACGACCGCGATTTCCTCGACCGGGTGGCGACCACAACCATCGCCATGGAGGGGGACGGGCGCGCCACCGTCTATGCCGGGGGCTGGAGCGATTACCGCGCGCAGCGCGGGGCCGGGGGGGCCGCGGAAGACGCGGAGAAAAAGGCCGCGAAATCAACCCCCAGGAAGGCAGAGCCGAAGCGCGGCGACAAACCCCCGAAGCTGAGTTTCACCGAAGCGCACCGGCTGGAGGAACTGCCGGGGCAGATCGAACGGCTGGAGGCCGAGATCGCGCGGCTGGAGGAGTTGCTGGCCGATCCCGATCTCTACACGCGCGAGCCGGTCAAGTTCCGCCGCGCCACCGAGGCGCTGAGCGCACGGCAGGAGGCGCTGGCGCAGGCCGAGGAGGATTGGCTTGCGCTGGCGGAGAAGGCCGAGGCGGCGGGCTGATTTTTCGGGTGTAGCCCCGCCGCTTGCGCGGCTATGCTCCGGCGTATGAGCAGCCCGGACCGCAGCCTGCACGACCGTGTGCGTCTTCTCTATGAGGGGCGCTCGAAACGCGCGACGCGGTTCCGCTACGGTCTGCTGATCTTCGATGCGGCGAGCATCGTGTTCTTCGTCGCCACCGCGACGCTGCCGCTCACGCCCGCGCTGCTGCTGACGGACATGGTGCTGGCGGCGGGGATCGCGGCGGATTTCCTGTGCCGGTTGTGGATCGCCGAGAACCGGCTGCGCCATCTGCGGCAATTCTACGTGCTGGTGGATATCGCCGTGCTGGCCTCGCTGGTGGCGGTGCCGGTGCTGGGGCAGGGCTGGGCGGCGCTGCGTCTGCTCAGGGCGCTGCGGCTGGTGCATTCCTATCACCTTCTGCGCGACCTGCGGCGCGACTGGCGGTTCTTTCGCCTGCACGAGGATGCGATCGTGGCCGCCGTCAACCTGCTGGTGTTCATCTTTGCGATGACGGCGCTGGTCGATCTGCTGCGCGGCGGGCGCGAGCCGGGCCTCAACACCTACGTGGATGCGCTCTATTTCACCGTGACGACGCTGACGACCACCGGATTCGGCGACATCACCATGCAGAGCGGCGTGGGCCGCGTGCTGGCGGTGGGGATCATGGTGGTGGGCGTGGGCCTGTTCCTGCGGCTGGCGCGGGCCATCTTCGTGCCTGCCAAGGTGCGCCACAAATGCCCCGAATGCGGCCTGCTCAAGCACGACCCCGACGCGATCCACTGCAAGCATTGCGGGATCGAGTTGAAGATCGAGACCGAGGGGGCGCAATAGGGGCACGCCTTGTCCCGCGCGGGGCGGGGGACGCATGGCGGGAACAGGTCGCAATCGCGCTGGCGCTCCGTGTGAGACGCGCGCCCCGTCACAGGGCTGTGATCCTTTCCCTTGCCATGGGGCGTTCGCGGCGTATGGTGCGGGCAAAGGAAAGGTGCCGCAGTGCAGCAAGACGACCCCGATATCACCCTCATCACGCCCACGGCGCCGATGCACACCTCGACCCACGGGGGCCGCGCGAAATGCCTGCAGCGGCTGGTTCGGCTCGATCTGCCGGTTCCGCGCACCATCGCGCTGTCGTTCCGCGCGGTGCACCGGATCGCGGCGGGCGAGATGCCCGACATGGCCGCGCTGCTCGCCCCCTTCGGCGAGGCGCCGCTTCTCTGTGTGCGCCCCTCGTCGGAGGATCCCGACTGGGGCGGGCCGAACGCGGTGCTCAATATCGGGGTGAACGACGCCCGCTTTCTCGAACTGTCCGAGCAGATCGGCAAGCCGGCGGCCTCCGAGCTCTACCTGCGCTTCGTGCAGTCCTACGCGATCCACGTCGCCCGGCTCGACCCGGACGTGTTCGAGGATGTCTCGCCCGACCCGGTGCAGGGTCTGGGCGAGGCGCTGCGCGCCTACGAGGACGAGACCGAGGAGGAATTCCCGCAGGACCCCGGCGTGCAGCTTGGGCAGGTGCTGCGCTCGATGGCG
>CAJXKX010000496.1 GCA_913055965.1 uncultured Roseovarius sp. | reverse complement strand
GATCTGCGCAGCTATCCCATGCCCCCCGCCGATATCCCGCTGATCCCGATCCTGCGCGACTGGCTCTGATCGGGTCGCGCCGAAGGGTCGTGGGGTAGACCTGGCGATGAGCGGGCATTTGGCGTCGGCGTCGAGCGAAACCGTCACTGCAGAGTGAAATCAAGAACGTTCGAAACTTTCTTGCACGGAATCTTTTCAAGATTCCGTCCCGCAACACCCGCTGCCGGCCACGCCCCCACACCTCGCACGAAAAAGGGCGGCCCACGGGACCGCCCTCCTGATCAGGTCGCAGCGGCGGTCACGCCAGCGTCCGCGTGACCTCCTCGCGCTCGAAGATCTCGATCACGTCGCCTTCGCGGATATCCTCGTAATTCTCGAAGGCCATACCGCATTCCTGGCCCGATTGCACCTCCGAGACCTCGTCCTTGAACCGCTTGAGCGTCTTGAGCGTGCCCTCGTGGATCACCACGTCGTCGCGCAGCAGGCGCACACCGGCCGAGCGGCGCGCGATTCCTTCGGTGACGAGACAGCCCGCGACACGGCCCACACCCGAGACCTTGAAGACCTCGCGAATCTCGGCATAGCCGATGAACTTCTCGCGGATTTCCGCGCCCAGAAGGCCGCTCGCCGCCGCTTTCACATCGTCCACGAGATCGTAGATCACCGAGTAATAGCGGATCTCCACACCCTTCTGGTTGGCGCTGTTGCGGGCGGGCGCATTCGCGCGGACGTTGAAGCCCAGAACCGGCGCGCCCGACGCCTCGGCCAGGCCGATATCGGATTCGGTGATGGCGCCGACGCCCGAGTGCAGCACGCGCACGCGCACCTCCTCGTTGCCGATCTTCTCCATCGCCTGCACGATCGCCTCGGCAGAGCCCTGAACGTCGGCCTTGACCACGATGGGCAGTTCCTTGACGTTCTCGTCTTCCTTGGCCTTGGCCAGAAGCTGCTCCAGCGAGGTGCCCGCGCCTGCGGCGGCGCGCTTTTCCTTGGCGGCATTGGCGCGGTATTCGGCGATCTCGCGGGCTTGCCCCTCGTTCTCGACGACGTTGAGCACGTCGCCCGCCTCGGGCGTGCCGTTGAGGCCCAGAACCTCGACCGGCACCGACGGCCCGGCCTCCTTGACCCGCTCGCCGCGGTCGTTGATCAGCGCGCGGACCTTGCCGTACTGCTCGCCCACGACGAAGATATCGCCCTGCCGCAATGTGCCCTTCTGCACCAGAACGGTCGCGACGGGGCCGCGGCCCACGTCAAGCTGCGCCTCGATCACGGCACCCTCGGCAGCGCGGTCGGGATTGGCCTTCAACTCGAGGATTTCCGATTGCAGCGCGATCGCCTCCAGCAGGTCGTCAAGACCCTGCCCGGTAATGGCCGACACCTCGACATCCTGCACATCGCCGGACATCGCCTCGACGATCACCTCGTGACGCAGCAGGTCGGCGCGCACCTTGTCGGGATCGGCGGCGGGCAGATCGACCTTGTTGATCGCGACGATCATCGGCACCTTGGCCGCCTTGGCGTGGTTGATCGCCTCGACGGTCTGCGGCATCACCGCGTCATCGGCGGCGACAACCAGAACCACGATATCCGTCACCTGCGCGCCGCGCGAGCGCATCGAGGTAAAGGCGGCGTGGCCGGGCGTGTCGAGGAAGCTGAGCACCGCGCCGCTATCGGTGGTGACCTGGTAGGCACCGATATGCTGGGTAATGCCCCCTGCCTCGCCCGCAACGACCTTGGCGTCGCGGATCGCGTCCAGAAGCGAGGTCTTGCCGTGATCCACATGGCCCATGATAGTGATGACCGGCGGGCGCGGCTTCAGGTCCTCGGGCTTGTCCTCGACCTGCGCGATCACGTCCTCCACGTCCGCGTCGCTGACGCGCACCACGCGGTGGCCGAATTCCTCGATGATGAGTTCGGCGGTGTCGGCGTCGATCGACTGGTTCTGCGTGACCATCATGCCGTTCTGCATCAGCGCCTTGACCACGTCGCCCACGCGCTCTGCCATGCGGTTGGCCAGTTCCGAGACGACGATCACCTCGGGCAGCTGCACGTCGCGCACGACCTTCTCGCGCTCCTGTGCGCCGCCCATGGCCTTTTGCCGGGCGCGCTCCTGCTTGCGCTTCATCGCCGCCATGCTCTTTTGCCGGCCGCCCTCGCCGCCCGAAAGCGCCTGGTTGAGCGTCAGCTTGCCGGCGCGGCGGCCATCCTCGCCCCCACGGCCCTTGCCACGGCGACCGCCCTTGTCGTCCTCCTCGCGCTTGCGCGGGGCGGGGGCGGATTTGGCGGGGGCCTGCCGGGCCGC
>CAJXKX010000495.1 GCA_913055965.1 uncultured Roseovarius sp. | reverse complement strand
ACGACAAGTCACCCGAGGCGCCCGGCCGGCTGGAGAACCTCAAGGAGCTGATCAAGGCGCTGGGCGAGTTCGAGAACCTGCAGGGCTTCCTCGAGCACGTCTCCCTGGTGATGGACAACGCGCAGGAGGATGCCAGCGCGCCCAAGGTCTCGATCATGACGCTGCACGGCGCCAAGGGGCTGGAATTCCCCTGCGTCTTCCTGCCGGGATGGGAGGACGGGCTGTTCCCGTCGCAGCGCACGATGGACGAAAGCGGGCTTAAGGGCCTCGAGGAAGAACGCCGGCTGGCCTATGTCGGCATCACCCGCGCCGAGAAATACTGCACCATCAGCTTTGCAGCCAACCGCCGGGTCTATAACCAGTGGCAGAGCGCCCTGCCCTCGCGCTTCATCGACGAATTGCCCGAAGCGCATGTCGAGGTGCTGACGCCCCCGGGCCTCTACGGCGGCAATTACGGTGCGGCCTCAAGCGGCATCGAGACCCGCGCGGCCGAGGCCAATGTCTACAACTCCCCGGGCTGGCGCAGGCTGCAGGCGCGGGGGGCAGAGCGTCCCGTCAGCCAGCCGCGCGAGGCGCGCAGCCCGGTGATCGACGCGCAGGCGCTCAGCGCGCACAGCGTGGGCGAGCGCGTCTTTCACCAGAAATTCGGCTACGGGGCCATTCTGGGCATCGAGGGCGACAAGCTGGAAATCGAGTTCGAGAAGGCGGGCATCAAGAAGGTCGTCGCCCGTTTCATCACCGGCGCGGATGACGTGCCGTTCTGAGCGGGCCTGACCGGCGGCAGTCGAGTATTTTCGGCAAGATGAAGTCGCATAAGCCCTTCACCTTGCCTCAAATACTCCCGCCGGAGGCGTCCTGTCAGCCCAACTCGGCAAGCCGGTCGAGCGCCGCGCGCAGCTTGGCCTCTTCCTCCTCGCGCAGGGCAAGGTTCTCGCGCGTCTCCGCCACCACATCCTCGGGCGCGCTTTCGACGAATTTCGGGTTCTTGAGCCGCCCGCGCAGCCCGCCCAGCTCTTTTTCGAGCTTGGCCAGCGTCTTTTCCAGCCGCGCCTTTTCCTCGCCCACGTCGATGATATCGGCGAGCGGCAGGCCGAAGGTGCCGCCCTCGACCGCGACGGTAACGCAGCCCTTGGGCAAGGCGTCCGCCTCGGTAAGGCTGTCGATCCGCGCCAGCCGCTTGATCATCACCTCGTTGCGCGCCCAGGCCGCGCGGCCCGCGTCGTCGAGATCGGTCACGAGAAGCGGTATGTAGAGCCCGGCAGGCACGTGCATCTGCGCGCGCGCCGAGCGGATCTGCTCGATCAGCGCGATCACCCAGTTCATTTCGCGGTCGGCGGCAGGATCGACGAGGGCCGGGCCGTAATCCGGCCAGTCGGCATGCACCAGCATCTTGGCCCGTTGCCCCAGCGTGCCCCACAACTCCTCTGTCACGAACGGCATGATCGGGTGCAGCAGGATCAGGCACTGATCGATCACCCAGGCCATGGTGGCCTGCGTCTCGGCGCGGGTCGCGTCGTCGCCATCCATCAGCAGCGGCTTGGAAAACTCCACATACCAGTCGCAGACCGTGCCCCAGACGAAGGCATAAAGCGTGTTTGCCGCATCGTTGAAGCGGAAATTCCCCAGCGCCTCGTCCACCGCGACGCGCGTCTTGGCGGTCTCGCCGATGATCCACTTGTTGACCGTGGCGGAGGGTGCGGGCACCCCGCCCGCCGCGCCGACAGCCCCGTTCATCTCGGCAAAGCGCGCGGCGTTCCACAGCTTGGTGGTGAAGTTGCGATAGCCTGCGACGCGGTCCTTCGAGAGCTTCAGATCGCGCCCCATCGCGGCCATCGACGTGAGCGTGAAGCGCACCGCGTCCGCGCCGTATTCGTCGATCAGGTCCAGCGGGTCGAGCACGTTGCCCAGCGACTTGGACATCTTCTTGCCCTTCTCGTCGCGGACGAGGGCGTGCACATAGACGTGGGAAAAGGGTTTCTGCCCGACCACGGCGTATTGCATCATCATCATCCGCGCGACCCAGAAGAAGATGATGTCGAACCCGGTGATCAGAACCGAGGTGGGGAAATACTTGCGCAACTCCTCGGTGTCCTCGGGCCAGCCCAGCGTGCCGATGGGCCAGAGCCCCGAGGAAAACCAGGTATCGAGCACGTCCGGGTCGCGCCAGACCGGGTAGACGAGATGCGTGGGATCCTGCGTCGCCGTGTAGTCGGCGAGCGCCGAGGCCAGCCGGTGCAGCGCATCCTCGCGGCTTGCGACCTCGACCACCTGCATCGCCGCAAGCGGCACCGGCAGGGCGGCGAGCC
>CAJXKX010000494.1 GCA_913055965.1 uncultured Roseovarius sp. | reverse complement strand
CGGCGCTCTTTGCCGCCGCCGAGGGCGGCGAGGCGGTGGGCCATGTCACCTCCGGGGCGTTCGGGCCGACCGTCGGGGCACCGGTGTCGATGGGCTATCTGCCAACGGAACTCGCGGCGCCCGGCACCACCGTCTACGGAGAGGTGCGCGGGCGGCGCATGGCCGCCACGGTCGCGCCGCTGCCCTTTACCCCCGCCAATTTCAAACGCTGACCAACAGGGAGAGACCCGATGAAATTCACCGAGGAACACGAATGGCTCCGCGCCGAGGGCGATACCGTCACCGTGGGCATCACCGGCCACGCCGCCGAGCAGCTGGGCGACGTGGTGTTCGTCGAACTGCCCGAGGTGGGCACGACGGTGGCCCGCGATGACGAGGTCGTGGTGATCGAGAGCGTCAAGGCCGCCTCCGACATCCGCGCGCCGCTCGACGGCGAGATCGTCGAAGTCAACGAGGCGCTGGCGGACGAGCCCGGCAAGGTCAACGAGGACCCGCTGGGCGATGCGTGGTTCTTCAGGATCAAGCCGTCGGAACCCGGCCAGATGGACGACTACATGGACGAAGCCGCATACAACGAATTCATCGGCTGACGCGCCTGCCCGCCGGGGACGCCTCCGGCGGGGGTATTTTTGCCAAGAAGAAACCGGGGCCGCCCGCGCGCGCCCCGCCCGGTATAGCGAGGATCATGCGATGCCCTTCACGCCGACAGACTATCTGCCCTACGATTTCGCCAATCGCCGCCATATCGGCCCGTCGCCTTCGGAAATGGAGGCCATGTTCGAGGTGCTGGGCGTCTCCGATCTGGATGCGCTGATCGACGAGACCGTGCCGAAATCCATCCGGCAGGCGGCGCCGCTCGATTTCGGCAAGCCCAAGTCCGAGCGCGAGTTGCTGCATTTCATGCGCGAGACCGCCTCGAAGAACAAGGTGCTGACCTCGCTCATCGGGCAGGGCTACCACGGCACGGTCACGCCCCCGGCGATCCAGCGCAACATCCTGGAAAACCCGGCCTGGTACACGGCCTACACGCCGTACCAGCCGGAGATCAGCCAGGGACGGCTCGAGGCGCTGCTGAATTTCCAGACCATGGTGAGCGACCTCACCGGGCTCGAGATCGCCAATGCGTCGCTCCTGGACGAGGCGACGGCGGCGGCGGAGGCCATGACCATGGCGCAGCGCGTGGCGAAATCGAAGGCGCGGGCGTTCTTCGTCGACGAGAACTGCCACCCGCAGAACATCGCGGTCATGCAGACCCGCGCGGCGCCGCTCGATATCGAGGTGATCGTGGGCCCGCCCGAGGCGATGGAGGCCGACAGGGTCTTTGGCGCGATCTTCCAGTATCCCGGCACGCATGGCCACCTGCGCGACTTTTCGGGCGAGATCGCGGCCCTGCACGAGCACAAGGCCATCGGCATCGTGATCGCCGATCCGCTGGCGCTGACGCTGCTGAAAGAGCCCGGCGCGATGGGGGCCGATATCGCCGTGGGTTCGACCCAGCGTTTCGGCGTGCCGGTGGGCTATGGCGGCCCGCACGCGGCCTACATGGCCACCAGGGACGCCTACAAGCGCGCCATGCCCGGGCGGATCGTGGGGGTGAGCGTGGACAGCCACGGCAACCGCGCCTATCGCCTCAGCCTGCAGACCCGCGAGCAGCATATCCGCCGCGAGAAGGCCACGTCGAACGTGTGCACCGCGCAGGCGCTGCTGGCGGTCATGGCCTCGATGTACGCGGTATTTCACGGCCCCGAGGGGCTCAAGGCCATCGCGCAGCGCATTCACCGCAAGACCGTGCGCCTCGCGCGCGGGCTGGAGGCGGCCGGATTCCACGTCGAGCCGGGCGATTTCTTCGACACCATCACCGTCGACGTGGGCCTGTTGCAGCGCGGTGTGCTGCAATCGGCGGTGCGCGAGGGGGTGAACCTGCGCCGCGTGGGCGAGACGCGGATCGGCATCACGCTGGACGAACGCACCCGCACCTCGACCGTCGAGGCGGTGTGGCGCGCCTTCGGTATCGTCATGGAGGACCGCGATTTCGCCGCCAGCTATCGCCTGCCCGCCGCACTGGCGCGGGAAAGCGCGTATCTCACCCACCCGATCTTTCACATGAACCGCGCCGAGACCGAGATGATGCGCTACATGCGCCGTCTGGCCGACCGCGACCTCGCGCTCGACCGCGCGATGATCCCGCTCGGCTCCTGCACCATGAAACTGAATGCGGCGGTGGAGATGGACCCCATCAGCTGGCCCGCCTTCGCCGCCATGCACCCCTTCGCTCCGAAGGAGCAGGCCGCCGGCTACACCGAGATGCTCGAGGCGC
>CAJXKX010000493.1 GCA_913055965.1 uncultured Roseovarius sp. | reverse complement strand
GGCTTCTCAAACGTTGCGCCTAATGGCAGGAACAGGCCAAGTCGCGCCGTTGCCCCCTACCCCTTCGGCCGCGCCCTTGCCGCCATCACGTCGCGCCCCAGCGTGAGCGTGTAGGCCTCCAGTTCCGACAGCGCCGCCTGCGCGGCCTCGGCCTCGTGGCGTTCCACCGCATCGGCAATCCGCGTGTGAAACCCCACGATCGCCTCGCGCGACCGCGCGGTGAAGGTGATCATGTTCATCAGTGGCTGCATCGCCTCGACCGCACCGGCCAACTGGTAGGACAGCACCGGATTCCCGGCGCTGTCCACCAGGGCCCGGTGAAAGGCCACGTCGGAGGCGCAGAACGACTCATCCGTCAGCCCCGGCTGCCCCTGCCGGTGAATCTCCGCCCGCATCGTCGCCAGCGTGTCGGGCGTGCGGCGTTCCGCGGCCAGCGGCGTGCAGGCGCGCTCCAGCGCATAGCGCGCCTCGCAGGCCACATCGAAACTGATGCCGTTCATCGACAGAAGCAGCGTCGAGGTGGTGATGTGCTGGCCATACGCCTCCGGGTAACTCAGCCGGTTGACGAAGGCCCCGCCGAACGCGCCGCGCGCGGTGCGAATGAGCGACTGCGCCGCCAGCCGCTTCAAGGCCTCGCGCACGGTGGGGCGCGACACCTCAAAATGATCGGCGAGTTCCGCCTCCGACGGCAGCCGCTCATCGACAATGAGCCGCCCGGCCATGATCTCCTCGCGGATGGCCTCGGCGATCTGGGCCGAAAGGTCGGCCTTGTTATCGGGATCAATTTTCATTTGTCTTACATTTAAATGTCTGACAATTTAAACGCAAGAGATGAGTCGTGAGGGAGAGCGCGATGATCGCGGCACAGGTCAGACGGATGGGCGGCGCGCAGTGGCTGGCGCTCTATGCGCTGATCCTCGGGGCGTGGGGGCTGCTCTACGCCATGGCCCTGCCGCAGGACTTGCGCGACGGCGCGGTGATCTATGGCGCGGATTTCCTCCGCAGCCTGTGCATCGTCACGCCCGACGCCGCCGGGTTCGCCCGCATCGTGGTGATGTGGTCGCTCATGTCGGCGGCGATGATGGCCCCCACCGCGCTGCCCGCTTTCGCCACCTACGAGGACTTGGGCCATACCGGCGAGACGCGCCTCGGCGCGCTTGTCGCGGGGTATCTCGCCGTCTGGCTGGGCTTTTCGGTGATCGCGGCGGGCGCGCAGATGGCGCTGTTCAATGCGGGGCTTCTGACCGCCTTCGGCGACAGCCGCTCAGGGCTTTTATCGGCGGCGCTGCTTGCGCTCGCCGGGCTCTATCAATTCAGCCCCGCCAAGGAGGCGTGCCTGTCGAAATGCCGCCGCCCGCTGGTGTTCTTCATGGCCCATTGGGACGAGGGCGCGTGGCGCAACGGCGTCCGCCTCGGCCTTGTCTGCCTCGGCTGCTGCTGGGCGCTGATGGCGCTCGCGTTC
This sequence comes from uncultured Roseovarius sp., assembly GCA_913055965.1. GTDB lineage: Bacteria > Pseudomonadota > Alphaproteobacteria > Rhodobacterales > Rhodobacteraceae > Roseovarius. Next base: position 863 of record CAJXKX010000493.1, on the reverse strand, counting down.
GTGGGGGGCGTGATGAACCTCGCCTTCATGGGGCTGGCGACGGTGATCATGGTGCTGGAAAAACTGCCGCAGATCGGTGCATGGCTCACCCGCCCGCTGGGCGCGGTGCTGCTGGCCGCATCGGTCTGGGTTCTGTTCGCGACAATATGAAAGAGGAGGCCGGGAAATGGCATTGGACGACGCAAGCGTGGGCACGGTGCCCTGGACGATCAAGGGGGAGCTGATCCTCAACTGCAACTGCACGGTGTTCTGCCCCTGCGTGGTCAGCCTCGGCAAGCACGCCCCCACCGAAGGCTACTGCCAGGCATGGTCGGGCGTGCGCATCGACGAGGGGCAGTATGGCGACGAGGACCTGAGCGGGCTCAATGTGGGCCTGATGCTGGAAATCCCCGGCCTGATGGCGCGCGGCAACTGGAAGGCCGCCGCCTATATCGACGAGCGCGCCAGTGACGCCGCCTATGAGGGGCTGGTCAATATCTTTTCCGGCAAGGCTCGCGGCACAACCGGCCTCTTCGGGGTGCTGGTCAGCGAATTTCTGGGGGCCGAACGCGCGCCGGTCATCTTCGAGACCGAAGGCAAGGCGCGCCGCCTGATGGTCGGCAAGAAGATTCAGGGCGAGGTGGTGCCGGTCGAGGGCCACAAGGGCGAGGATATCGTCGTCACCAATACCGAATACTGGATGGGCCCCGACATCACCGTCGCCACCGCCACCAAGGGCCGCGTGCGCGCCTTTGGCCGGGTCTGGGATTTCGACGGGCGCAGCGCGGAAATCTGCCAGATCGACTGGAAAGGCCCGCGCTGATGATGCTGACGGCGGATTATGTCGCGCTCATGGCGCGTTATAATGCGTGGCAGAACGCGCA
>CAJXKX010000492.1 GCA_913055965.1 uncultured Roseovarius sp. | reverse complement strand
CATAGGCGAAGACGTGGAGCGAGCCGGGATCCTCCGGCCGCGTCCGCCCGGCGTCGGTGCCGCGGCAGACCAGCAGGACGCCGTTATCGTTCGGCGTGGCCAGGATCTGGTGCCCGTAGAGCCCGAACTCGTTGCGCTCCTGCGGCACCTGGGCGCCGATCCGGCCGTCGGAGGTCGACCTCGCGGCGCTGGTCCGCGGCATGAGCGGACTGCTGCGCCGGACGCTGCCCTCCAACATCCGGCTGGACTTCTCGCTGCCGGAGCGGGTCGCGCCCGTGTCGCTGGACCGCGCGATGATGGAGAGCTGCGTCCTCAACCTCGTGCTCAACGCCCGCGACGCCTGCGGCAGCCGGGGCGCCATCGCCCTGACCGTGCGCCCGGTGCAGGAGACGTGGCTGGAATTCACCGTCGCCGATACCGGCCCCGGCTTCTCGCCCGACGCGCTCGCGCATGCGCTCGACCCGTTCTTCACCACCAAGGGGGGCGAGGGCTCGGGGCTCGGGCTGTCGATGGTCTACGACATGACCAAGCTCGCGGGCGGGCGCATCACGCTGGGCAATACCGCGACCGGCGGGCGCGTCACCCTGCGCCTGCCGCTGCGGCCCGCGGGCGATGCGCGCCCGCCCGGCCTCGTGCTCTTGGTCGAGGACAGCCCCGATCTGCGATCGGCCTTGCGCGACATGCTGCGCGGCGCGGGCCATAGCGTGATCGAGGCGGCGAGCGTGGCCGAGGCAGCGGGCATCCTGGCCGACCTGCCGGGGATTTCCGCCATCCTGTCGGATATCGTGCTGGAAGGCAGCGAGACGGGCATCGACCTCGCGCGTCTGCCGCGCCCGGCCGATTGCCCGCTCGTGCTGATGACCTCGCTGCCGCCCGACGACCCGCTGCACCGCGCCGCCGAACAGGCCGCCCCGGTGCTGCGCAAGCCCTTTACCGCCGCGCAACTCGACGCCGCCCTTTCCGCCGGAGACCGCCCATGACCGCGCCGTCCGCCACCGCCCCGCTCGTGACCATCCTCGACGACGAGCCCGCGATCCGCGCGATGCTCGCCGAGGCGCTGACCGAGGCGGGCTTTCGCACCATGGCGTTTGCGCGCGCGACCGAATTCGAGGCGGCGCTGCGCAGCACCACGCCCGATGTCTGCCTCGTCGACCTGTCGCTGCCCGACCGCGACGGGCTGGGCCTCGTGCACCGGCTGGCGCTGGAACAGGGGGCGACGGTAATCATCATCTCTGGCCGCGCTCAGGTGCAGGATCGCGTGACCGGGCTGGAACTGGGCGCCGACGACTACATCATCAAGCCGTTCGATCCCGCCGAGGTGGTGGCCCGCATCCGCGCCCGCCTGCGCCGGGGCACGCCCGGCCCGCAGACCGGCGAGGTGGCGCGCTTCAACGGCTGGGCGGCGCATTTCGACCGCTACATGCTCGAGGACGAGAGCGGCGTCGAGACGCCGTTCTCACATGCCGAGGGCGAGGTGCTGCGGCTGTTTCTCGAACGCCCCAAGCGGCTGATTTCCCGGCAGGCGATGCAGGAGGCGCTGGGCGGGGCAGCAGGCGAGAGCTTTGACCGCGCCATGGACGTGCGCATCTCGCGCCTGCGCACCAAGCTGCGCGAAGACCCCCGCAACCCGCGCCTGATCAAGACGATCTACGGCGCGGGCTACATCTTTCTGGGGGATGTGAACTGGGGCTAGGCCCGCTCAGGCCACGAAGACCCCCCGATTGGCACGAAAATACGTCACCAGCCCCTCACGAAAGGCCCGCACCTTGGCCCCAGGCCAGACATCCGCATGTGCCACGGCCCAGATGTCCGCGTAAGGTTGCGGCGGCATCACAGGCACCTCGACCAGCCCCGGCACCGCGCGCCCCAGGAACATCGGCATCCGCACCAGCCCGAGCCCGGCCTGCGCGGCCCCGATCATCGGCACCATGTCGTCGAAACGCGCCTTGATCCGCACCTGCGGATACCGCTCCAGCGCCGCCTTCGGTGCGCCGGGTGACTGGCTGTAAACCACCCAGTCCACCGGTTCATTCGGGTGCTCGGCAATCCGCGCGGCAAGGCCCGGACTCCCGTAGGCGGCCGCGTGCTGCGCGGTCAGGCGCATGCCGGTCAGGTTATCGCCCGGCTCCCTGCTGACCCGCACCGCCAGATCGGCCTGCCTGCGGCCCAGGTCCAGCAGGTCATTGGCCGCATTCACCTCCAGGTCCACCTCGGGATGCGCCGTGCAGAACGCCTCGATCACATGCACCAGATGCCATTGGATCAGCAATTGCGGCGCGGTGATCACCAGCGGTCCACGCAGCGTTTCGTCGCGCCCGCTCAGGCCGCGCATCAGGG
>CAJXKX010000491.1 GCA_913055965.1 uncultured Roseovarius sp. | reverse complement strand
CCCGCCAGTCCCGCGAAGGCGGGAATCTCGGGATCACAGGGCGCGACAGGCCCCAAGAGATCCCCGCTTTCGCGGGGATGACGGCCGTGCACGCGCGGCCCCTTAACCCCCTTGCCGCCCCGCCCCCCTTCTCCCTTGCCATTCCGCCCCACCCGTGAAATCATATTCGCATCTTTGCATTTATCTGACGGGAGGGTAGAGCGATGCGGATCACGAGACGCGAGGTATTGGCCGGGGGGATGGCCGCGCTTGCGGGCAGCGCGGGGCTGCGGGCCTTTGCCGCCACCGACATGGCGCTCGGGTCCGCGCGCCTCACCACGCTCAGCGACGGCAACCTCGTTCTGCCGCTCGATTTCCTCATCGGCGACCTGCCGCAGGCGCAGGCCACAGAGGCGCTCGCGCAGCACGGCATCACCGGCGACACGCTCACCCCGCCCTGCAACCTCACCCTCTACCGCGACGGCACCAACACGGTGCTGTTCGACGCGGGCTCCGGCCCCGGCTTCATGCCCAGCGCGGGCCATGTCGCTGATGCGCTCGACGCGGCGGGCGTCAGCCCGGACGAGATCACCCATGTGCTCTTCACCCATGCGCATCCCGATCACCTCTGGGGCGTGCTCGACGATTTCGACGACCCGGTCTTTGCGGGTGCCACCCACATGATCGGGCAGGCCGAACACGACTACTGGACCGACCCCGCCACCGTCGAGACCATCGGCGAGGACCGTGCCAGCTTTGCCGTCGGCGCGGCGCGGCGTCTCGAGGCCATCGCCGACCGGCTCGAGACGTTCACCGGCGGGCAGGAGGTGCTGCCCGGCATCACCGCCCATGACACGCCCGGGCACACGCCGGGGCACATGGCGTTCGAGATCCGCGAGGGCAACGCGGCGGCGATGGTGGTGGGCGATGCCATCGGCAACGGCCACCTCGCGCTGGCGCATCCCGGCTGGGCCAGCGGTGCCGACCAGAACGCCGAACAGGGCATCGCCACGCGGCTGCGCCTGCTCGACCGGCTCGCGGCCGAGGGCATGCCGATGGTGGGCTTTCACTTGCCCGAGGGCGGGCTTGGTCGGGTCGAGCGCGCGGGCGGTGCCTACCGCTTCGTGGCGGAGGTCTGAGCCGATGCGACACCTGATACTCGCCGCCCTTCTCGCCGCCACCCCCGCACTGGCCAGCGAAGACATCGCCGACCAGTATCCCGGCTCGCTGCTCTATTCCAAGCCGGTGGAATTCATCCCCGGTATCTGGTCCGCCATCGGGGCCACCGCGCCGCCCACCTACGAGAATGCGGGCCACAACAACAACCTGAGCTTCATCGTCACCGGCGAGGGCGTGGTGGTGATCAATGGCGGCGCCTCCTACGGCCTCGCCCGCGCGCGGAATGTCGGAGTGGCGACCGAGGTCCTGAGCCACCGGGACTTCACGGATCGCGAAAGCTTCGATCGGGCCATGGTTGAGGTGATCGACGCCTACCAGCCCGACCTGGTGATACTGGCGGGCTTTATGCGCATCCTCACTCCCGACTTTGTCCGCCACTACAGCGGCCGCATGTTGAACATTCACCCGTCCCTGTTGCCCAAGTACCAGGGCCTGCACACGCACCAGCGCGTGCTGGACGCCGGTGACAGCGAACACGGTGCAACGGTACACTTTGTTACCGAAGAGCTGGATGGGGGCCCACCGGTTCTGCAGGCGGTGGTGCCCATCGAAAGCGGCGACACCGCCGAGACGCTTTCACAGCGTGTTCAGGTACATGAACATAAGATGTATCCGCTGGCCGCCAGCTGGTTTGCCCAGGGGCGGCTGAAAATGGTCGGCGATCGCGCCGAGCTGGATGGCGAGCTGCTGCCCCGCAGTGGCAAACGCCTCGACTGACAGGCCGGCTACACTTTCGGCCTGAATCACGGAATCAGAATTTCAGGCCGGAGGTGATACCTTGTCTCAGAACGCACTGCTCAAGAACCTGTTTGGCAGCACCCTCTTCTCCTTCCTCGCCCTGGTGGCGATTGCGCCACTCAGTGTGGCGGAGCCCGCTGTCGATGGCGGCGCGGCACCCAAGGTCCTCCTCCCTTTCTCCGCCACCTACGAAGCCGAATTCAGCGGCTTTGGCGTGACGGCAGAGCGCAAACTCAGCGGCACCCCCGCCAGCTGGCGGCTGGATTTTTCTGCCCACTCGATGTTCGCCAAGATCGAAGAGTATTCACGCTTTGCCCAGCAGGGTGAGCAGCTGATACCCCAGCACTACGACTACCAGAAATCCGGCCTGGGCCGAGACCGCCACACCGCGCTCAGTTTTGAAGACAACGCCAGCCGCGTGGTCAATGTCTACGACAAGTCCCGCAGCATCGACAAA
>CAJXKX010000490.1 GCA_913055965.1 uncultured Roseovarius sp. | reverse complement strand
CCGCCGCCGCGAACACCGCTGCCGCCGCGCCGATCACGCCTGCCCGCGGCGCGAGCCGCTGCCCGGCGCGCCGCAGATATCCATCGGGTGTCGTCAGGAATGCCACCTGCCGCGCCTTCCGCTCCATGATCTCTCCGGCGCGATCCTGCGGCCAAAGGATTAAGGCGGATTTAACGGGAGCCGAAAATTACCGTCAAGGTTGATGGCGCGCTCACCATTCGCGCTCAAGCTGTTCGCAGAAGAACCCGTCGCCGCTCTCGCTGATCGGCCAGCGGCGGGCCCCGTGGCTCTTCCAGCCCGGAAAATCACTTGAAAATTGCCCTGTAACTTCTTCGTTTTCCTCGGGCAAAACCGAACACGTGGCGTAGATCAGCCGCCCCCCGGGCGCGACCAGCCGCGCCGCCTGCGCGAGGATTTCGCCCTGCACGCGACACAGGTCCGCGAGCCCCCGGGGCGTCAGCGTCCACTTGGCCTGAGGCCCGCGCCGCCAGGTGCCGCTGCCCGAGCAGGGCACGTCGCACAGCACCGCGTCGAAGGGGGCCAGCCCCGGCAGATCGGCCGTATCGCAAAGCCGCACCGACACCCCGGCGCGCGCCGCGCGCGCAGGCAGGTCCGCCATGCGCCGCACGACCGCGTCATGGGCTGTCCAGTCGCCCTCGATGCGCGCCGCAAGCGCCAGCGTCTTGCCACCGCCCCCGGCGCAGTAATCCAGCACGCGCGCCCCCGCAGGCAGGTCCACCGCCGCCATCGCGGCCTGGCTGCTGGCGTCCTGCAGCTCGACATCGCCCGCCCGGTAGAGCGCGGATGACGAGATTTTCCTTTCTCCTTCCGTGACATGGAGTGCGGTCTTCACGTCGGTCGCGGGCGCGCAGACGATCCCCTCGAGGGCCAGCGCCGCCTGCGCCTCGGCCACCGTCATCCGCCGCGCGTTCACGCGCAGCGTGACAGGGGCCCGGTCGCGCAGCAGCCGCGCCGCATGATCGGCCTCGGCGCCCAGCGCATCGCGGAAGCGCGGCCAGAGCCAATCGGGCAGATCGCGCGCGTCGGCCTCGTCGGGGGCGCGCCCGCCCGCGCGCTCGGCGGGGAACAACGGCGCGGGGGCATGACCCTCGCCGGTGAACAGCCGCTCGGGATCGAGACCCTGCGTGCGCAGCGCGCCGATCAGCCGCGCGCGCCCGTCCTCTCCGCCGCCAAGCGCGGCAGACGAGCGCCACCGGCGCAGCACGGTGAAGACATGGTCGCGCACCGCCGCGCGGTCGCCCGATCCCGCGTAGCGCGCGCCCCGCGCCCAGTTGGTCAGCGCCCGCTCGACCGGCGCACCGGCGCGCACCGCGTCCACCACCGCGATCGCCGCGGCAACCCGCGCGCCGGGCGTCACGCCATGCCCCCGGGCCTAGCCCGCGCGGTAATTCGGCGCCTCGCGCGTGATCTGCACGTCATGGACATGGCTTTCCTTGAGACCCGCCCCGGAAATGCGCACGAACGCGCAATTCCGGCGCATCTCCTCGACGGTGGCGCAGCCGGTATAGCCCATGGCGGCGCGCAGGCCGCCCACTAGCTGGTGGAGCACGGTGCTCGCGGGGCCCTTGTAGGGCACCTGCCCCTCGACGCCCTCGGGCACGAGCTTGTCGCTGGCCGCGTCCTTCTGGAAATAGCGGTCAGCCGAGCCGCGGGCCATCGCCCCGAGGCTGCCCATGCCGCGATAGGCCTTGAACGAGCGGCCCTGGTAGAGGATCACCTCGCCGGGGCTTTCATCGGTGCCCGCGAGCATCGAGCCCACCATCGCGCAGGAGGCCCCCGCCGCGATCGCCTTGGCGAAATCGCCCGAGAACTTGATGCCGCCGTCGGCGATCACCGGCACGTCGCCCGCCGCCGCCGCGCTGTCCATGATGGCGGTCAGCTGCGGCATGCCCACGCCCGCCACGACGCGGGTCGTGCAGATGCTGCCCGGGCCGATCCCCATACCGTATGAAGCCTTGAAGGCTTCCCAGCCTTGCATCGCCCAGAACATTCGCTGCTGGCCCGAAACCGATTCCGTTTTGCCCAGCGTCATTTCGAAAACCATTTCCGAGATCTCCCTTCCAAGGCTGGGAAAAATCAAAACAGTGATCGCGGCAATGACGGCCATAGCCAGCACGCCGGCCAGGAGACGGGGTAGCTTGCTCAGATTGAACAAGGTTGGCAGTGCCATACCCCTGATGGCAAAGAATGCGGCATAGCCACCAAGGCCGATATAGGCCGACGAGGAAGTGCTCAGGAACAAGATGATGCCGAGGGCAAGGGCCGCATTCCCGGTCGCAACTGGGCGAATGTCACGATACCACAATTCAGCATTCAGAACGAAGTAAGCGAACC
>CAJXKX010000489.1 GCA_913055965.1 uncultured Roseovarius sp. | reverse complement strand
GACGCGCCAGTTCGCGCCCGCCGGCGGCGGTCACCGTCCGATCGACGGCCGAGGACAGGCTGCCGCGGCGTTCGCCGGACAGCGTCGTGGTCAGCTCCAGGTTGGCGCGGGTCGCGGGGTCGATCGCCATCACGGCGCCGCGCGTTTCGCGGGCCGGCGGCGACAGCGGCGGGCGGCCGCCGACCTGGGTGCGGTCGACATAGGCGATGACGGAACCGGCGGCGGCGATCTCGGCGCGGTTCAGCGGACCGAAGCCGTCGAGCGTGGCAACGTCGAAATACTCGCGCAGGCGGCGTTCCGCGGCGGTGGAATCGAAGACGGCGGTCGGCAGGGGCGTCACGGCGGCACGCTGGTCGCGCCACAACTCGCGCAGGGCCGGATCGTCATAGAGCGCGTCGGAGACCAGGAGCTCGCCGGGATCGACGCGGGCGATCAGGGCGGGCAGCTCGCTCAGGGCCGCCTCGGCGACGCCGAATTCGCCGGTGGAAATGTCGGCCCAGGCCAAGGCGAACCCCTCGTCGCCGCCGGCGCGCAGCCGGGCGAGCGCGGCGAGGAAATTGTTGCGGCGCGAATCGAGGAGGTTGTCCTCGGTCAGCGTGCCCGGCGTCACCAGCCGCACGACCTCGCGCCTCACCACCGCCTTGTAACCGCGCTTCTTCGCCTCCTCGGGGCTCTCCATCTGCTCGCAGACCGCCACCCGAAACCCCTTGCGGATCAGCGTCAGCAGGTAGCTCTCGGCGGCATGCACCGGCACCCCGCACATCGGGATGTCGTCCCCGTCATGTTTGCCCCGCTTGGTCAGCGCGATATCCAGCGCCTCGGCGGCCGCCACCGCATCGTCGAAGAACAGTTCGTAGAAATCGCCCATCCGGTAGAACAGGAGCGCATCGGCGTGCTGCGCCTTGATCTCCAGGTACTGCGCCATCATCGGCGTCACTGTCGCGTCCGTCCCGCTCAAGGCTGCCCCCCTGTCACTGCCGCAGACCTTACAAACGCCCCGTTGCGGGCGAAAGCCCCTTCCCGCTTTCGGTTGAGGGATCGGTGATCCCCGGCTATGGAGGATCACCCATGCGTTCAGAGGCCGCCCAATGACCAACCCCAAATACACCCGCGAAGAGGCGCTTGCCTTTCATCTCGAGCCGACCCCCGGCAAGTTCGAGATCCAGGCCACCGTGCCGATGACCACGCAGCGCGACCTCAGCCTCGCCTATTCCCCCGGCGTGGCCGTCCCGTGCGAGGAGATCGCCGCCAAGCCGGAGCTTGCCTATGACTACACCAACAAGGGCAACCTCGTCGCCGTGATCTCCAACGGCACTGCCGTTCTCGGCCTCGGCAATCTCGGTGCGCTGGGCTCCAAGCCGGTGATGGAGGGCAAGGCGGTGCTGTTCAAGCGCTTCGCCGATGTCAACTCGATCGATATCGAGCTCGATACCGAGGACCCGCAGGCGTTCATCGACGCCGTTCGCCTCATGGGCCCCACCTTCGGCGGCATCAATCTCGAGGATATCAAGGCCCCCGAATGTTTCATCATCGAGCAGACGCTCAAGGAACAGATGGATATTCCGGTCTTTCATGACGATCAGCACGGCACGGCGGTGATCTGCGCCGCCGGTCTGATCAACGCGCTGCACCTCTCGGGCAAGAAGATCGAGGATGTGCGCATCGTGCTCAACGGCGCGGGCGCGGCGGGCATCGCGTGCCTCGAACTGCTGAAATCCATGGGCGCGCGGCACGACAACTGCATCATGTGCGACACCAAGGGGGTGATCTGGCAGGGCCGCACCGAGGGCATGAACCAGTGGAAATCCGCCCACGCGGTCAAGACCGACCTGCGCACGCTCGAAGAGGCGATGAAGGGTGCCGACGTGTTTCTCGGCGTCTCGGCCAAGGGCGCGGTGACCCAGGACATGGTTGCCTCGATGGCCGACAACCCGGTGATCTTCGCCATGGCCAACCCCGACCCCGAGATCACTCCCGAGGATGCCCACGCCGTGCGCCCCGATGCCATCGTGGCCACCGGGCGCTCGGATTATCCCAATCAGGTCAACAACGTGCTGGGCTTCCCCTATCTCTTTCGCGGCGCGCTCGACGTCAATGCGCGGGCGATCAACGACGAGATGAAGATCGCCTGCGCCGAGGCCCTGGCGCGGCTCGCCCGGCTCGACGTGCCGGACGAGGTGGCGATGGCCTATGGCCGCAAGCTCAGCTTCGGGCGCGATTACATCATTCCCACGCCCTTCGATCCGCGCCTCATCTCCGCCATTCCGGTCGCGGTTGCGAAAGCCGCGATCAGGACTGGCGTCGCGCGGCGCGAGATCACCGACTTCGAGGCCTATGCCAACCAGTGCGGGTTCGA